>CANINJ010000029.1 GCA_947468985.1 Bacteroidota bacterium | reverse complement strand
TTTCTACAAAAATGCTCCCGATGGATTAATAGGAAATGAAGATTGCGGCCAAATGAGCGCTTGGTATGTTCTGAGTTCTTTGGGAATTTATGATGTGACGCCAGGAAAAGCGGAATGGAGTGTAACGCAATCTAGTTTTGAAAAGATTAAAGTTAATTTAGAAGATAAAACTGCAAAAGACATTTCTAAACAAATGCCTATTGATGAATTGAAATATTTTGGAATAAAGAATAATGACAAAGTCGTTTCAGATGGTTTTTCTTTTAATGAAATCATTCCCGTTCCAGTGATTCAAGCGGAAAGTAAATCGTTTAAAGATACGATGAAAGTTGAAATTATTTCTCAAAATCCTAACGACACAATCTATTTCTTTGTAAGTGACAAAGATGATTATCTAGCTAAAAAAGCTTTTGTTCTTTATTCTAAACCTTTTGAAATTCTAGAAACTTCAACAATTTCAGCTTACATTAAAAAGGATGAAAATCAAAGTAATACTATTTCTGCAACCTACTTCAAAAAGCCAAACAATTACACCATTGACATAAAATCGAAATACAACCCACAATATACTGCTGGTGGCGATGAAGGAATTATTGACGGAATTTCAGGTACTGAAAACTGGCGAAAAGGCGAGTGGCAAGGCTATCAAAGTCAAGATTTTGAAGCGGTTATTGATTTGCAATCAGAGAAAAATGTATCGAATTTTAGCGCAACTTTTCTACAAGATTCTCGTTCTTGGATATTGATGCCAACAAAAGTGGACTATTATTCTTCCTCAGATAATGTCCATTTTACACTCATTGGAACTGTCGAAAACAATCTAGATCCAAAATATAATGAAAATAAAATTCAAAATTTCGAATACAAATCACTCAAAGAAATCAATGCAAAATACATCAAAGTTAAAGCCTATAACTTCGGGAAATTACCCGAATGGAATCAAGGTTTTGGTGGCGATGCTTTTATTTTCATTGATGAAATAACGATTAAATAAATCTTTGCGAATCTCTGTGAAATAACACCAATGAAAATAACTCTTTTACAAGCACCCTTAATCTGGGAAAACCCAATTGCAAATCGGAAGTATTTCGAGGAAAAAATCAATGCCATTTCTGAAAATGTCGATTTGATTGTTCTTCCAGAAATGTTCACCTCGGGTTTTACTATGAATCCAAAAACAGTTGCCGAACCAATGCAAGGTGATACGGTTTTGTGGATGCAATCATTGGCAAAAGCAAAAAATACTGCTATTACAGGAAGTGTAGTAATTCAAGAAAACGGAAAGTTCTACAATCGGTTGGTGTTTGTGTTTCCATCGGGGGAAGTTAAAACCTACGATAAAAAACACTTATTTACGCTTGCTGGTGAGGACAAAATATATACTTCGGGAACCGAAAAAATAATTATTGAATATAAGGAATTCAAAATCTGTCCGCTCATTTGTTATGATTTGCGGTTTCCAGTATTTTCAAGAAATACTGAAGAATATGATGTTTTGATTTACGTTGCCAACTGGCCAAAACCAAGAATAAACGCTTGGGACGCTTTGCTAAAAGCACGTGCTATCGAAAATATGTGTTATACAATTGGCGTGAATAGAATTGGCACCGACCAAAACCATCACGACTATTCTGGTCGTTCTCAAGCAATAGATTTTCTTGGAAATTCCCTAATCGAACCTCATGAAATAGAAGGAGTTTTCATTACCAATTTAGACAAAAACGTACTTTTAGAAAGCCGTCAAAAATTTGGTTTTTTGAATGACAGGGATGCTTATAAAATGTAGAATTACTGCGTTAAATCAAACCCCTGATCCACATCCCAATTAGCGCGAACATCAATTTCTTTAGGGAAATAAATCACTTCTTCAGCCTGTTTTTTCTCTAAGAAATTCCCCGAATCCCATTCCCTATTTGCATTTGCATCATAAATAACGCGCAACGTAAATTTCGCAGGATCCAAAAAAGTAAAATCTATAGAAGTCTCTTTCTCAGAATATTCCGAAGCCACAACATCGCCTTTCTCATTGGTCAATTCCACGAGAACTGGAAAACGTTTTACATTGGTTAAATTCACTCGCAAATTCCCGTAATCAGAAGCGTTTTTTGTAGTCACTTTATAGTTCAGCGTGTCATTTTGCTGCTCTAAAAAATCTGTTAAAGCACCTGGCAAAAGTTCAAATTTATAACTTTGCAGCGGCTCTTTTGGAAAATCAAATTTTAATTCTTGATTATAAACATCATAATCTGTAGTAAAAGCAACACTTACCGAATCTTTATCAATCACTTTAATTTTCGATTTATCAAATTTTATCAAAGGTCGCGAAGCCGTAATCGTGAATTTATCCGTTTTCGATAACCCCAAACTCGATTTTCCAGAAAAACTCAAAGTGTCTTTTTTCTGCGCTTTAATTTTGAAATTAAAATTGGCTTTATACGTTCCATTAGACACCGCCAAATTAAGCGAATCGGCTTTTATTGGTTTATACCAAACTTGAACCGAATCCTTCACAGGGAATTTTGTAACTATTGTTGGCAGAATTTCTTCCCCATTTTTCAAAAAGATATTCAGGTTTTTTGGCTTCCCTTCATAACCCAATAACAATCTATTTCCAGCTGCTTGAGTCGGCTTAATCGCCTTAAACGGCAACACTTCTTTGAATAATTTTAGTTCAAATAAACTGTCATTTGGAATCGTAACATACTGTTTTCTAAACCCAATTTTGTCTTCTTTAGGATTGAATTTATTGTTGCTATTCACATCTTTCATCGCCACCAAAAGATATTTCCCAGCCTTAATATTCTCAATTTCAAAAGTCCTCAAACTGTCCAACGTATTCGTAATATATCTGGGAACCGATTTATAAACCACCGAATCCGTTAATTTCTCATTCACTTCATACAGCATCACCGAAACAAACGAATCTTCCTTCTTGTTTAGCGCATCTTTTATGGTTCCGCCCACTTTCAGCGAGTCAATAAATGTACCTGTCGAAAACACATATTTGAACTGTTTATAAGAATTTCCTTCATTATTATCCTCAATACTTTGTCCAAAATTAAAACTATACGTCGTATTTTCCTGAAGCGTATCTTTGATTTTTATGGTAATAATTCTACTCGCCGTCAAGGGGGAAATTTCAGGCGTGGTCTTCATTGGCGGAGAAATAATCAACTGTTTATTGACATTTTTCAGTTTTACATATTCATCAAAAGTCAAATTAATTTCACTTCCTTTAAAATTCACGCTGAAATTTTTCGGAAAACTTGCTTTCAAAACCGGTGCAATCGTGTCTTTCAATCCGCCAGAAATCGAGCCCCTTTTGGCGCACCCAATTACCGTTAAAACCAGCAAAACCAAAATATATTTCAAATTATTTTTCAACATACCACTCTAAATTAGAAGTCACAAATTAACAATTATATTTTCTGTAATCGAAATCTTTTGAGTTTTTATTAGGAGCTATTTCCTGCTATTCGCTATATATGCGCAAAAAAGCGCAGGATACCGCTGCTATCAGGGCTAAAAACGTTCTCGGAATAACTTCAATGCTACTCAAAAATTATAGAGTGTTTTCAACTATAATATTTCCAAAAAAAGAACTATTCCTACTTGTAAATAGTTAATTAACAGTTATTTAAAAAATATTTTATTTACTTTTATCGTGCTTATAAAGCGTAAAATAGTAATACTAACATTTAAAATAATCATTATGGAAACGGTAATTAAAAAACAAGAAAGTGCCAAAGCAAAATCAAGCGAAGCACAGAATTTAAGAGATTTATTTGAAGGTGGTTTAAAAGACATTTATAATGCCGAAAAATTAGTTGGTAAAACATTGACCAAAAGGTTGAAAAATGCTTCTTCCCCAGAATTAGTAAGCGCCCTAAAAAACCATCAGTCAGAAATAGACCAACACGTTTCTCGCTTGGAACAAGTATTCAAAGTTACTGGAATTAAACCCAACACCAAAAAATGTGGCGCAATGGAAGGAATTCTAAAAGAAAATGAAGACTTCATTAAAGACACCAAAGCCGGAAAAGTGCGCGATGCAGGAATAATTGCATCGGTACAAAAAGTGAAACATTACGAAATTGCAACGTATGGAACTTTACACGCTTATGCCAAAACATTGGGCGAAAGCAAAGCCGCAAATTTACTTGCAATAACTCTCGAAGAAGAGAAAAAAACCGATGCCGCATTATCTGGAATTGCAATGACAGCGGTAAACCCACAAGCCGCATCAAAAATTAGATAAAATTTATTAAATATAGGGATAAGTTCTTAGCTTATCCCTATATTTTTTTATTGGTCTCATCCTATAAAACTCCCAGATAACCAAATCAAAGAATAGTTCCTTTTTTCTTTGCACCCTTTGCGTAGAACTTTGCGAACCTTGCGGTTAAAAAGGCTGTGGTTCATTTATACTTTTGTATTTTTACGAGATTATTATTCGACTTTTTACATTTATATCAAACCAAAATGACCAACATAGAATTCATTTCAAAATTCGTTGCTACTTCGGCAATAAATATTCAAAAAACCATTCAATTGTTACAAGAAGATTGCACGATTCCATTTATTTCTCGGTATCGAAAAGACCAAACTGGAAATCTTGATGAGGTTTTTATAGAGAATATTGCCAAGTTTCAGAAGGAATTTGAAGTGATTGTAAAGCGTAAAGACGCAATTTTAAAATCTATTGAAGAGCAAAAAATGCTATCGCCAGAATTAAAACAAAAAATCCAACAAAGTTTTGATTTGCAAGAGTTGGAAGATTTTTATTTGCCTTATAAAAAGAAGAAGAAAACTAGGGCGGATGTGGCGCGAGAAAATAGATTGGAGCCTTTGGCAAAAATAATAATGGCGCAAAATAATGATGATGTCGATTTTATTTCGACTCAATATTTGAATGCAAATGTGATAAATGAAGAGGATGCGTTGCAAGGCGCAAGGGACATTATTGCCGAATGGATTAACGAGAATATTTATGTTCGGAAGCAGTTGAGGCGTTTGTATCAGCGGAAAGCGAGCGTTGCAACCAAGGTGGTAAAGGCGAAAAAAGAGGATGATGCGGCACAAAAATTCAATCAATATTTTGATTGGTCGGAGAATTTAACCAAAGCACCATCACACCGGTTATTGGCGATGCTTCGTGCTGAAAACGAAGGATTTGTAAAGTTAAAAGTGGAAATCGATTCGGAAAATTCGGGTGCGGAAGCATTGGAAATTATCGATGAATTAATCATAAAAAGGAACAACGATACTACTCCACATTTGCAATTAGCGATTCAGGATAGTTTCAAAAGATTGTTAAATCCGGCCATTTCAAATGAGGCTTTGCAAGAAGCAAAAGCGAAGGCAGATGCCAATTCTATTCAGGTTTTTGCAAATAATTTAAGTCAATTATTGTTGGCACCGCCTTTGGGAGAAAAGCGAATTTTAGCCATTGATCCTGGATTTCGAAGTGGCTGCAAAATTGTTTGTTTGGACGAAAAAGGCGATTTATTATACAACGAAACTATTTATCCACATGCGCCTCAAAAGGAAGATGTGATGGCGATGAAAAAAATTCGCTCGATGGTGAATTCCTATAAAATTGATGCCATTTCTATTGGAAACGGAACCGCTTCACGAGAAACAGAATTTTTTATTAAGAAAATTGCGTTTGATAAATCCGTTCAAGTTTTCATAGTTTCTGAAGCGGGTGCGTCGGTTTATTCGGCTTCAAAAATTGCAAGAGACGAATTTCCAAATTATGATGTTACGGTTCGAGGCTCTGTTTCTATTGGGAGACGCCTTTCAGATCCGTTGGCAGAATTGGTGAAAATTGACCCGAAAGCCATTGGCGTAGGCCAATACCAACACGATGTAGATCAAACAAAATTAAAGGAAGAATTAGATACAACGGTGATTCGCTGCGTGAATTCGGTGGGAATAAATATCAATACAGCGAGCAAACATTTGTTGAGTTATGTCAGCGGAATTGGTGAGAAATTGGCTGAAAATATCGTTCAGTATCGTTCGGAAAACGGACCTTTTGAAGATAGAAAGCAACTTAAAAAAGTACCGAGATTAGGAGAAAAAGCCTACCAACAAGGCGTTGCTTTTATTCGGATTTCAAATGCAAAAAACCCTTTAGATAATTCGGCGGTTCATCCGGAAGCATATGGAATTGTGGAAAAAATGGCAAAAGATTTAAAATTAACGGTTCGCGATTTGATTGCTAATAAAGAAAAAACAGCGTTAATAAAGCCCGAGAATTATATAACTTCAGAAATAGGATTGTTGGGATTGAAAGACATTATAAAAGAGCTTGAAAAACCAGGTTTAGATCCACGAAAATCTGCAAAAGTTTTTGAATTTGACGCCAATGTAAAATCTATAAAAGACTTAAGAACAGGAATGATTTTGCCTGGAATTGTGAATAATATTACCAATTTTGGTTGCTTTGTGGATGTTGGAATCAAGGAAAGTGGCTTGGTACACATTTCGCAACTCAAAGCAGGTTTTGTGAGCGATGTGAATGAAGTAGTAAAATTACACCAACACGTGCAAGTGAAAGTTACAGAAGTGGATGAAGAAAGAAAACGGATTCAATTGACGATGGTTATTTAAAACAAAAAAGGCTTTTCATAATTGAAAAGCCTTTTTATTATTTTGTTTCTTCTTCTTTTTTGTCAGCTGGTTGTTGTTCTTTAGCTGCATTTTTGAATTCTTTAATTCCAGTTCCCAATCCTTTCATTAATTCTGGAATTTTTTTACCTCCAAACATTAATAAAATTACTGCAACGATTAAAATTATCTCTGTTGGTCCTAATCTTCCCATAACACACTATTTTATGCTTTCGCAAATTTATAATAAATTCTTCTACAAAGATAATTAGAAAAATTGGTATTTCATTTCACTCATTAATAAATATTTATGATTTTGGGTACAATGTATAAATTCCTAAATAATTAAAATTTAACGATATCGTAATTACACAAAGCTCAAGATGCAACTTTTATCATTATATTTGTGTTAATAATTGAAAAATAATGCCTGAAAAATCTCAAAAAAGACAAATTTTAAAGAGGAAATTATTTACAAAAAACCGATTGGTTATTTTAAATGAAGATACTTTTGAAGAAATTTTTTCGCTACGATTAACATTAATGAATGTTTTTGTAGTGGCTTCTATTGCCGCAATTTTAATTATCACTTTCACAACCTATATTATTGCTTTTACGCCCTTACGGGAATATATTCCAGGCTATGCATCAACAAAATTACGACAAGAAGCAACAGAATTGGCTTTAAAATCAGATTCATTAGCATTGGCTTTAAAGAAAAATGACGCCTATTTGAAATCGGTTGTTAAGGTTTTAAATGGTGATTTAGAATATGAAAAAATCAATAAAGATTCTATAATGTCTTCGGATAATGTTAGTAAAACAATTGAAAATAATGCGCCTTCAAAAGCAGAATTGCAATTGAGAGAACAGGTTTTGCAAGAAGAAAAAATGCTTTCAAAAGGAAAGAAAAAGTCAAATAAATAGATAGAAAAATGTCTTTAAAATCTTACTTGGCTAAAAAATTTGCGAAAAGCATTTATAGAAAAACTCAAATTTGGGCGAATAATCCCATCCAAACCCAGCAAAACGTTTTTAAAGAGTTGATTCGTCAAGCGAAAAACACGCAATTTGGCATTGATCATCATTTTGATTCTATAAAAACATTTGAAGATTTCTCTAAAAACATTCCTATCCGAGATTACGAAGCGTTAAAAACGTATGTTGACAAAGTAGTTCAAGGCGAAGAAAACGTTCTTTGGAAGGGCAAGCCATTGTATTTTGCCAAAACATCGGGAACAACTTCTGGGGCAAAATATATTCCATTAACGAAGGAATCGATGCCGTTTCACATTGAAGCCGCTCGAAATGCAATTCTACATTATATTCACGAGACAGGCAATGCTGATTTTGTAGATGGAAAAATGATTTTTCTACAAGGAAGCCCCATTTTAGAAGAAAAAAACGGTATTCAATTGGGAAGATTATCAGGAATTGTAGCGCATTTTGTACCTAAATACTTGCAAAAAAATAGAATGCCCACTTTTGAAACCAATTGCATTGAAGATTGGGAAACTAAAGTTGACGCCATTGTTGAAGAAACGTTCCATGAAGATATGACGGTAATTTCGGGGATTCCTTCTTGGGTGCAAATGTATTTTGAAAAATTGCAACAAAAAGCGGAAAAACCAGTTGGCGAACTTTTTAAAAACTTCAATTTATTCATTTATGGCGGTGTGAATTTTGAGCCTTATCGCGCTAAATTTGAAAATTTAATAGGCAGAAAAGTAGATTCAATAGAATTATTTCCTGCTTCGGAAGGATTTTTCGCGTATCAAGATTCGCAGAAAGAAAAAGGAATGTTGTTGCTTTTGAATGCAGGAATTTTCTACGAATTTATAAAATCCGATGAATTTTATACTGAGAATCCCAAACGATATGCTATTGGCGAAGTCGAATTAAATGTAAATTATGTCTTGATAATTTCAACAAACGCGGGACTTTGGGGATATAATATTGGAGATACTGTACAATTTACTTCTTTAAAACCGTATCGCGTGATTGTTTCTGGCCGGATCAAACATTATATTTCTGCTTTTGGGGAACACGTGATTGGAAAAGAGGTGGAATGTGCGATGAAAGAAGTAATGGAAAACACGTCAATTCAAATAAATGAATTTACTGTTGCGCCACAAATCACGCCACTTGACGGTTTGCCGTACCACGAATGGTTCATAGAATTTGAAAAAGAACCAGCAAATTTAATTGCATTTGCGGAAGCAATAGACAGCGCAATGAGAACCCAAAATTCGTATTATGACGATTTGATTGTGGGTAAAGTTTTACGAAAATTAGTCATTACAAAAGTGGCAAAAAATGGTTTTCAGGAATATATGAAATCCATTGGGAAATTAGGCGGACAAAACAAAATTCCAAGGTTGAGTAACGATAGAATGATTGCGGATTTATTAAAAAGAGAATAGAGAAAAAGATGCAAGAAAATAGACTTTGGATGTTATTGCTTTTATTGAGTTTTTATGTTTCTGCACAAACCAAAGGCGTCGTTGTTGATGAATCTGGAAAGCCAATTCCGTATGTGAATATTTGGGTTGAAAATGAGAATATTGGAACTACTTCTGAAGAAAATGGTGCGTTTTCGATTACAGCTTCCGCAAATAAAAACCTGTTATTTTCTATTTTAGGCTTCGAAAAAAGAATTATAAAAGCATCGGAAGTTTCAAATGTGGTATTGAAAGCAACGTCTTTTCAGTTAGATGAAGTAGTAATAGCAAGACGATTTGAAACTAGAAAACTAGAAATAGGGCAAATAAACAATTCTGTTTTAGAGGCATTTGATAACGGACCACGAATTGACGTGAAATTTTTCCCTTATGACGCGTCCTATAAAAAAACAAGATTTATCAAGAAAGTTAGCATTTTAACGGATAGTCGAATTGACAACGCGACTGTTAAAATACATTTTTATAAAGTGGATTCGAATGGTTTTCCAGGCGAAGAACTTCTTACAAAAGATTTTATTGTAAATCTTCAAAAAGGGGTTGTTAGGAATGGTTTTGATTTGACAAATTTGAATTTAAAAATGCCCAAAACAGGAATTTTTATTGGGTTTGAAAAGTTAATAATTGCAAAAAACAAACTTGAAAAAACCATTGTAAATTCGAATACAGGAAAAACGACAACCCAAATATTATATTACCCATTTGTGTTGTACAATTATGTTGAAAAAGATTTTTTATACACATTTTCAGGAGGAAAATGGAACCGACAAATGAATGATAAATCAGCAGGGCTTGTAGAAAAATTTAAAGCGTATGAACCCGCTATAAATTTGGTTTTAACCAACTAAAATATAAAAACCTTACATTTGTGGGTTATAAAGTAAAAACCACATGAAAGAAATTAAAAATATTATCCGATCAAGAGCACAAGAATCATCTAGTGCAGTAGAAAAATTATACATCACAATGCGCCATTTGTTCAATAGAGGATTCTATAAACCAATGGGCGTTTCCGGAGATACTTTGCGCGAAGCATTATTGTTATTACGCCCCGAAATTTATGGAACAATTGCCGAAGATAAAGTTGAATTAAACGGACTTTTATATGTAATAGAAAGGCTTCCTGTAGGAATTGAAGAATGCAGATTCATTAATTTAACTTCCGATGAAGGGTATTCTAAATCCCATTTCCAAGCGATTATTCCGCCTAAAAGAAGAAGAAATTGTTATCGAATTGATGACGAACAAATGAATGTTGAAATTACCCGAGGGCGATCCGATATTTATGATATTTTGACGCATTTGACTTTCATTTTCATTGAATCACATAAAATAAAAAATCGAGTTTTAATTGACGAAAGCGGAGAAGTTTCTCGCGATTGGCAAAAATTAGAGCAAGCGGTTTTATCCAATAAAAAACTTAGTTTAGTTGATAAAGAGAAGGCAATTTCTCATGCTGCAAATATTTTAGGAAGAACATTTGCGGAAGTATTAGACATTTATAATGCCTTTGGAACTAAAGAAAAACCAGATCGTTTTTTACACATTATTTATTGGTTGGGGAAATTAGCCATCGAAGAAGTGGTTGATAACAACAAGAGAACCATCACTTTTAGTCCGATTTTAAGAGAAAGATTGGGGCATCATATCCACGGAGAAATTTGGGCAACTAATATTAAAGAAGTGCTTAAAGCAAATGATTTATTGGATCGTCCAATTCATATTATTAGTGCGAATATGCACTCTGTGATGAATTCTATCTTTGCAACTCACGTTTTGAAAACGAAATTCAAAGACAAATCTGATTTCTTTATTTTTGAAGAATTAAGTAAATCTGGTGCCGATGAAGTTAGAGATAAAGTAGAAGATTTTGCAAAATTACATGGAATGATTTCGCTTCCCGATACTTCAGGAACGAATATTGATGTTCAAATTTTTGACACTTCGAAAATCGATTGGAATAAATCGGCTTTTCCAAAAGCACAATTGAACAATAAAAAACCTGTTATTATCGTTATGGACTATGCTTTTGGAGAACAAGCATATGAAACCATTGATGAATTATTAAAACCATACAAAAAAGACATTCTTTTAAATGTGGAATCGGTTTCAATAATGGGAAAAGCAGGAATTCTTCAAGGCGGAAAAGGCGATATTATGATTCCGTCGGCACATATAAATGAAGGAACTGGAGATAACTATTTCTTCAATAATGAATTAACTGCCGAGATGTTAGAAGGAAATGACATTGCTGTTTTTGCGGGTCCAATGATTACGGTTTTAGGCACTTCATTGCAAAACAAAGATTTGTTGAAGTTTTTCCACGAATCTACTTGGGGCGTAATTGGCTTGGAAATGGAAGGTGCTTATTATCAAAAAGCGATTCAGTCGGCATCCAAAATTAGAAAAAGTATCAATACAGATGTGAAGGTTAGATATGCTTATTATGCGTCTGATAATCCTTTGGAAACTGGAAGCACATTGGCTTCAGGCGGATTAGGAACAACAGGTGTTAAGCCAACCTATCTGATTACAATTAAAATATTAGAACAAATTTTTAACGTAAAATAGATTTATAATATGAATCAGAATACAAATAACCCAGACAATCATGAGATTGATTTGTCAATGCTTTCAAAGAAAATTGGAGATTTTTTTGATGGAATTGCCTCTTCAATTTTTAAATGCATTTTGTTTTTTAAACGGAATATTTTGTGGTTTTTCGGATTAACAGTTATTGGAGTTGGAATTGGGGTTTATTTAGACACCACAAACAAGTCTTATGATTCTGAAATTATTGTAAGACCAAACTTT
>CANINJ010000028.1 GCA_947468985.1 Bacteroidota bacterium | reverse complement strand
TTGACCCTGAGAAACAGAAGAAAAATGAATTGATAGACAAGTTTATTGAAGCAAGTCCGAAGATTCCACCAATAAAAAAAGAAGCAGAACCTAAAGTTTTTTTAGAACCAAGTTCGGAAAATAATTCCTATTTAATGACAGAAACATTGGCGCGCGTATATTTAGAACAAAATAAATATGATAAAGCAATTCAAGCTTATGAAATATTAATTTTGAAATATCCAGAAAAAAGTAGTTTCTTTGCAAACCGTATTTCGGATATTAAGATTTTACAACATAATAACAAATAACAATGAGTACATTTTCAATTTTTTTAGTATTAATAACTATCGTATGTTTTCTTTTAATTGTAGTAATAATGGTTCAAAACCCTAAAGGTGGTGGATTATCTTCTTCTTTAGGAGGTTCGCAAATGATGGGTGGAGTACAAAAAACTACCGACTTTTTAGATAAAAGCACTTGGACATTAGCATTTATATTAACAGCGTTGATATTATTATCTTGTTTGAGTTTTACTGGAACTTTAGGAGATTCAGATTCTAAAATTATAGATACAACTCAAAAAGCTACACCAGCGGCTGCAAAACCGGCAACTTCTGATGTTCCTGCGAAAACAATGCCGGCACCAGCGCCTGCTAAATAAATAATTCAAATTATAAAATATAAATGCCAGCCTGTCAATGCTGGCATTTTTTTTAGGCAAAATTGTCAGAATATACATATTGGCATAATTTCTGAAATTAGATTTTCATCAAATTAAAATAACATATTAAATATATCATTATGAGTTTAAATATCAAACCTCTTTCAGACCGCGTTTTAATTGAACCTGTAGCTGCAGAAACAAAAACAGCATCAGGAATTTTTATTCCAGATACAGCTAAAGAAAAACCTCAAAAAGGAACTGTAGTTGCTGTTGGAAATGGAACAAAAGACCACACAATGACTGTTAAAGTTGGCGATTCCGTTTTGTACGGAAAATATGCAGGAACTGAATTAAAATTAGAAGGAAAAGATTATTTGATAATGCGTGAGGACGACATTCTTGCGATTATATAGCTTTAAGCAATAGGCTATATGCTTTAAGCAAATGAGAGATTTTAAAAAATATGAAATTTGGCAATTAAGTCACGCATTTACACTGAAGATTTATTCTAATACATCTTTATTTCCTAAAGATGAAATGTATGGAATTACAAGTCAAATAAGAAGAGCTTCTTCTTCAATTCCGACAAATATTAGTGAAGGTTGTGGCAGAAATTCAGATAAAGAATTTAATCAATATCTTAATATAGCCTTGGGTTCTGCAAGCGAAACAGAATACTTGATTATTCTTTCAAGAGATTTAAATTATATCGACACAGAAACATTTGAAATCTTAGAAAAAGAAATCAACACAATAAAAAGTAAAATTTATAAATTAAAACAAATACTAATTCAGCAGTAAGGAACAAGCCTAAAGCTTAAAACCTTCTGCCTAATGCTTAAAATAAAATGGCAAAAGATATAAAATTTGATATTGAAGCACGTGACGGACTAAAACGTGGTGTTGATGCATTGGCAAATGCAGTAAAAGTAACTTTAGGACCAAAAGGTCGTAATGTAATTATTGGAAAATCTTTTGGAGGACCAACCGTTACAAAAGATGGAGTTACTGTTGCAAAAGAAATAGAATTGAAAGACCCGTTAGAAAATATGGGAGCTCAAATGGTAAAAGAAGTAGCGTCAAAAACCAACGATTTAGCTGGAGATGGAACTACAACTGCTACAGTATTAGCGCAAGCAATTGTAAAAGAAGGCTTAAAAAACGTTGCTGCTGGGGCAAATCCTATGGATTTGAAAAGAGGAATCGATAAAGCGGTTGAAGCTATTGTTGCCGACTTAGCTAAACAAGCTAAAGTGGTAGGAAGTGATTCTGAAAAAATCAAACAAATCGCTTCTATCTCTGCAAATAATGACGAAGTTATTGGTGAATTAATCGCTAATGCTTTCGCAAAAGTTGGAAAAGAAGGTGTAATTACTGTTGAAGAGGCCAAAGGAACTGATACTTATGTTGATGTTGTTGAAGGAATGCAATTTGACAGAGGCTATTTATCTCCATATTTTGTTACCAATCCTGAAAAAATGGAAGTGGAACTTGAAAGTCCATATATTCTTTTATATGACAAAAAAGTATCTTCATTAAAAGAATTATTACCCGTTTTAGAGCCTGTTGCGCAATCTGGAAAACCATTATTAATTATTGCAGAAGATGTTGATGGAGAAGCTTTATCGACATTGGTAGTAAATAAATTACGTGGCGCCTTGAAAATCGCAGCGGTAAAAGCACCTGGTTTTGGTGACAGAAGAAAAGCAATGTTGGAAGATATTGCCATCTTAACTGGAGGAACAGTAATTTCTGAAGAAAGAGGATATACTTTAGAAAACACAACGATAGAAATGTTGGGAACTGCAAAAAGAGTAACCATCGACAAAGACAATACCACAATTGTGAGTGGTGCTGGTGAAGCAGATATGATTAAAAATCGTGTCAACCAAATTAAAGGTCAAATGGAAGCGACGACTTCTGAATATGACAAAGAAAAATTGCAAGAACGTTTGGCTAAATTAGCTGGTGGGGTTGCGGTTCTTTATGTTGGAGCAGCTTCTGAAGTGGAAATGAAAGAGAAAAAAGACAGAGTTGACGATGCTTTACACGCAACTCGTGCTGCTGTTGAAGAAGGAATTGTTGCGGGTGGTGGTGTTGCGCTTTTGAGAGCAAAAAATGCTTTGAAAGAATTGAAAGCTGATAACGCTGATGAAGCTACAGGAATTCAAATAATATCACGTGCAGTGGAATCGCCATTGAGAACTATTGTAGAAAATGCTGGACTTGAAGGATCAGTTGTTGTTGCAAAAGTAGCTGAAGGAAAAGGAGATTTTGGATATAATGCCAAAACTGACGAATATGTAGATATGCTAAAAGCAGGAATTATTGATCCTAAAAAAGTAACTCGTGTAGCATTAGAAAATGCGGCTTCTGTTGCAGGAATGATATTAACTACCGAATGTGCATTGGTTGAAATTAAAGAAGAAAATGGTAGTGGAAACCCAATGGGTGGAGGTATGCCAGGAATGATGTAATTTAAATAACATTCAAATAAAAAATCCGCTTCGTCAATGATGAAGCGGATTTTGTTTTATATAAATGATATAAAATTATTTAACTACCGTTTTCTTCAAAAGTTTAAATATTACGGGTAATGTTGAAATAAGAATAATTCCGATTACAATGTATTCTATGTGGTTTTTTAAGTCGATTCCGTTTTTCAAAAATATTCCGTACAAATAATGCCCTGAAAATATCAATATAAAAGACCATAAAAAAGAACTAACAATATTGAAAAACATAAATTTCTTTTTATCCATAGTTACAACTCCTGCGATTATGGGCGCAAAAGTTCGGAAAATAGGTAAAAAACGAGCGTAAATAATAGCTTTTCCACCATATCTTTCGAAGAAATCCTTTGATTGAATTAAGTATTTTTTCTTGAACCAAAAAGTATCTTCCTTTTTAAATAAGTAATAGCCGCTTTTTGAACCAAACCAATATCCAACCATATTTCCCAAAATCCCTGCTAAAGCAACAAAGGAAACTAAGATTAATACGTTGATAAATTCACTGTCAATATGCACAAATTGATCTACTAAACCCGTATGATAAACCCCATCAACAACTGATCCCGAAGCATATATTCCTGACAAAAACAACAAACTATCACCTGGTAAAAAGAAACCTGCAAAAAGTCCTGTTTCCGCAAAAACAATAAATAAGACAATATAAAGTCCTATTTGGATTCCAGCAATTTGTAACGTAATATAAAATTCTGGATTTATTAATTGAGTCCAATCAAAATTATTCATAGGTAAATTTGGTATCTAATTTGAGATTGCTTTGTTTTTTTATGAGCAATAGTATCGGGTGTGAAAGTAACTAAAATTTAATTTAGACACAATTTATTAGTATCATTTAAAAATTAATTAATGTTATAAAACCTTCTATTTTCTTTCATATTGGCAACATCCAGGCAATTTATCATAGCTTTCAGAAATTGCTTTTTCCTCATCGGTATCATATCCAGCTTTGGCAATTGCTTTTTTAACCGCCAGAATTGTTGTTTTTTCTTCGTTTAGAATCAGGCTCAATTCGTGGGTTTCAATACTCCAATTTGCCGATTTTACTCCAGAAACTGAAAAGACAGCTTTTTGAATTCGATTCTGACATTGCTCACAATTGCCATTTACTTCGATTACATATTTGGCATTTTTATTCAACTTTTCCTGCGCTTGAATTGAGAATCCAGCGAAAAATACTACTATTGCTAAAATTAAATTTTTCATAATTATTATATTTGAGTTATTATTTTGATATTTATATTTATTATTGATTTGCTATTGCTATTACCTTTATTTTATCTTAAAACGTAATCCTGCGTAATACATTTGTCCAAATACAGGCGCATATATTATAGATGTATCAAAAGTAGTTCCAAAAGGATTATCACTGCCTAAAATTGCTTTTTCTTGTTTGTAATTTCCAATGTTTTCACCTCCAACATATACTTCAAAGGTAGATGAAAATAATCGTGTAACCTGCATGTTCATAACTGAAAATGAAGCTGAATAATCTGGCATAGAATCTAAACCAGAGTTGGAAATAGTAGCTGGCAATCTTTGTTTTCCAAGCCAATTCAAAGTATAATCAAATTTCCATTGTTTTCCTTTATCAGTAATATGAGTTTCATATCCTAAATTTCCGAAAAATCGATGTTTCGCTTGTAAAGGTCTTTCTTGAGTAACATATTGATAATCCGTTTGAATGTCATAATACTTATAGGCCGTTCTCAAATTAAAGTGTTTCGCCAATTCATAATTAAACTCTATTTGCAAACTGTTAGCAAACGACTTTCCATTCAAATTATAGAATACTACTTGTTGCGGTCCTTGATACAGATCAACCACCACTTGATTTTGAAAATCAGTTCTGTAGAAATCAAATCCAACATCGCCACTTCTATTAAAAAGTTTAAATCCCTGTGAAAAACTCAAACCGTAATTCCAGGCAATTTCAGGATTAAGTCCGTATATTTTTCCACCAGTATTTAAAATTTCAAAGTTTCTTGAACTTCCAAAAAGCTGTTGGTTTTCAGCAAAAATATTCGCACTACGTTTTCCGCGACCTGCAGAAAATCGTAAAACTCCCTTCTCCCAAGGATTGTATCGAACGTGTAATCGTGGTGTTAAAAAAGTTCCTAATCGGTTATGATTGTCAACTCTACCTCCTAAAACAAGACTGAAATTGTTGGCATTGTCATATGTATATTCAAAAAATGCTCCAAAAGAATTATCAGCTCTACTGTAATCTGTAACATTTACAAATTCCTCATATTTATCATACGTAAAATTTAAACCTGTTGCAAATTTATGCATTGTATTATCAATTATAGAATTGAAAATTAGGTTCGAATAGTAGCTTTTTTGTTTGATATTGTATTGGTTTAACCCAAAATAGGATTCCTGATTATGACTGTTGAATGCATTTTGAAATCCAATACTTTGATACGGCATATCCGGAAAAACATAGCCGATTTTTGTTGAAATATCAATTCGCTCGGTATTGATTTCTGAACCCCAATAATTCGTAGTTAGCTTGTCTCGATTGGGATCAAAATTCAATTCTCCCGTTTGTTTTTTGTCATTCATATAACGGAAATTTACAAAACTTACCCAGCCTTTTTCAGCATTTGTATATTGCCAACGATTCAAAATATTGACTTGCTTCGCCAATGGATTATCGAGAAAACCATCGTTATTCATATCATTTTTGGAAACCCGAGTATTTCCGTGAACGAACAAACTTGTCGCCCATTTATCTGATATTTTTCTGTTGAAATGCGTGTTCAATTCAAAGCGAGAATCCGAAGAACCATAAGCATTCAAGAAAAAAGGAATGTCTTTTATAGGCTTAATTAATTCTGTATTTATTTGTCCTGAAATACTTTCGTAGCCATTCACAACACTTCCTGCGCCTTTTGTGATTTGGATACTTTCAACCCAAGTTCCAGGCGTAAATGACAATCCATACGCTTGTGAAGCACCACGAACAGAAGGAATATTCTCTTCGGTAATCATCAAATACGGACTCGTTAAACCAAGCATTTTGATTTGTTTTGTTCCCGTTAAAGCATCTGAAAAATTCACATCAATTGATGGATTTGTTTCAAAACTTTCGGCCAAATTACAGCAAGCGGCTTTTAATAATTCTTTGCTTGAAAGCAAGGTTGTATTTGCTGTTAACTTTAATGATTTCTGCAAACTTTTTTGCGCGCTTTGAACCTTAATTTCTTTCAAAGTATCTTGAGAATAGAAATTAATAGAACAAAACAACAACAATAAAAGTATTGAAATTTGTTTTTTCATATTTATAATTTTAATGTTTTTGAATATTTAGAAACCACAACAATTGTGATTCTATTTATAAAAACATAAAATTAGGCGTAGAAAACATATTGGCTGTACAACTTAAAAAACGGTGGCGCATTGGCATCGCAAAAATAAGAAGTAATTGAATTTCTCTTGAAATTCGGTGTTGAAGTAATTTGAAATGGTTTCCAATCTTGATTTAAAAATAAAATATCAGAATTGAAAGTAAATATATTGAAAGTTGAAGTTTCCGATTTTTTTTGAAAATGAAGCACTTTATTTTTACAACAATGTGATTTTTCCTCAATAATTCCACAGCAGTTTTCCTCGACATTATTTGATGAAAATGCAGATTTTAAAGAAACAGAAGCAATTTCGTCGCCACAATAATGCACATTAAATGCAAATCCTACGTTGGAAACCAACAATAAAACCGCAAGTAAAGTACAAATATGTTTTCTGAAATTCATACTGCAAAGTTAGAAGATAAAATTTGTTTAAAATCAAATTCTTGTTAAATTTTACAATAAAAACTCCTGACCCATTAATGGAATCGTACATTCAAAATGATATTTTTCAATGATTTTAATTCGTAATTCATCGGCAGATTGGTTTTCTCCGTGTACTAAAAATACTTTTTTAGGATGATTTTCTAATTCTGAAAGCCAATTTACCAAATCATTTTGATCGCCGTGAGCGGATAATCCTTCAATTTCGTGAATTGTTGCCAAAACAGGATAATATTTTCCGTGAATTTTCAATTCTTTTGCGCCTTCCAATAATTTTCGCCCACGAGTACCTTCCGCTTGAAAACCTACAATAATAATAGTTGTTTCGGGCAATCCTATATAATGTTCCAGATAACTCAGAACTCTACCGCCCGTAACCATTCCGCTTGCAGCAATTACCACTTTGGATTGTTTGTCAAAAATGACATTCATCGTCTCCTGATAATCTGAAACTAAAGCGAACATTTTCTCCATTTCAAAACATTCGTCCAACGATAATTTATGCCATTTTTTATTATTTGAAAAAATATCCAACGCTGAAATTCCCATTGGTGTATCAATTATATATGGAATATTTGGAATTCTATTTTCTTTTTTAAGTTGCCAAAGCAAATACATAATACTTTGCGCTCGTTCCACAGCAAAACTCGGAATTATGATTGTTCCTCCTTTTTGAAAAGTAGCATTAATGTACATTTCCAATTCTAATTTCGAATCTTTATTGGGATGAATCCGATTTCCATAAGTGCTTTCAAGAAAAATATAATCTGCTTTTTTAGGTTTTACGGGCGCATACATCAAAACGTCATTGTCACGACCAATATCTCCAGAAAAAACTAAGGTTTTGTTTTCAATTTTCAATTCGATACTACACGCCCCAATAATATGTCCAGCATTGAAAAATCGAGCTTCAATTTCGGCATCTAAAGCAATTGGTTCATTGGTTTTAATGACTCTGAAATGCGAAAAAACTTTTTGCGCTTGTTCCACAGTATAAAGAGGTTCTGCAATTTGATGTTTAGAATACTTCCCTTCATTTGCTTTTCTCGCCTCTTCTTCTTGAATTTTTGCACTGTCCAAAAGAATTAATTTTGCAATATCTTTTGTTGGACTTGTACAATATATTTTACCCTCAAAACCTTGATTTACTAATCTTGGTAAACATCCAGAATGATCTAAATGACCGTGGGTCAACAATACAAAATCAATTGTTGAAGGCAAAATGGGAAGGGGTTCCCAGTTGAGTTCACGCAGTGGTTTTATTCCTTGAAATAATCCACAATCAATTAAAATCCGAATTCCATTGCTTTCTATTAATGTTTTGGAACCTGTTACCGTTCCTGCTCCGCCAATAAATTTCACTTTCATCTTATCTTTATTTAATGTTATTAAACTCAAATATATTTACACAATTCAGAAGCTTCTTTTAGCACATTTTTTATTCGATTGGGACTTAATCCAATTTTTTCCAGACATTCAGAATTGTTGACAATTTCTTTAACTAATAGCACATCTAAAATTAAAAGCTTGTCTTTTTCGCCGAGGGACAAAGTGGTCAAGCACGTTATAGGATACAAATAATCGAAATCGTTTTTTGTTTTTAAGTTGTTTAATTCGGGGTAATTCCAACTCAATAAATTCAATCCAGAACATTTAGCGAAAGCAATTGCATCTGATGTAAAGCGATTATTGGTGACAATCCAACATTTGGAAATAGTATCTTTTTTAGAGAAAATTGAATATTCCTTGTCTTTCAAATCATTAAAACGAGACAAAATATACATTGGCACTTTCACATCAGAAACGGCTTCTCTTCCTGCGTGAAACTTACATTCCACCATCGAAATCAGATTGTTTTTTTTAATTAAAACATCAATTTCGTGAGAAATACACTTTCCTTGTAACGTCAAATTTAGTTTGGTTTCAAAATGTTCCGCTTGAAAAATACGGGCAATATATTTCTCGAAGAAAAATCCTGAAGGTCCTAATAATTGAAGTGCTGAACGCAAATTGTATCTCGCAGCGTGTGCATTGGCTTCTTTTTTTAGCAATGCAAAAGCCATTTTATAAATTTTTTTTGTAGAAATTCCTTCGTATAATTCTTTTCTAATGGATTTTAGAATATCATTTACGACGTTTGAATTTGCACCAGATTTGAGAAGCGAAATTTTTAATTTTTCGGGATTGAAATCAACAATATCACCTGAATGTTTTACAATTTTCATCTTCTTTAAATTTAAATAGTAAAGAATTTAACGCCTACTTAAAGGTAATGAAAATATTACATTATTTGCTTTGTTTTTGAATATAAAAACCAGGAATAAATAACAATAATAAAAGGGGTTGAATTAAAAATCTTCGGATATAAAAAACGGTCATTTTGCTTTCTTCACCATAAAATGAAAGTACGAAAAAGAAAATTGCAATTAGAATTACAAAGAAAATAAGATACAAAATAGAGGCAAATTTGACCAATCCAAAATCTTTAAAAGCAACATAAATTATTGAAATTGAAACTATTGTATTTAATAAATATCTAAAAAATAATCCGAAAAATAATTTAAAGTTATCTAATAATGGCAATGGCTGGTTGGTATAATCAGATTTGAAATAATCCAATAAAGGGTCGTAAAATAGTATTTTTTCAAATATTCGAATCATCGCCAAAAACGACACCAATACTATTAAAATCAATATTCTAAGTTTATGATTAAGCAGTTTTTTTAGCATGGAATGAAAATTTATTAACCCAAACAACCCACAATATAAAAACAGTTCCATAAATCACTAACGGAAATAAAATGTCATGCAAAATTGAATTAGATTCTGGGAAGTAGTAAAAAGCAATCATTAAAAGTGAAATTCTGGTAATGTTCAGAATATGAATAATCAAACTACCACCAATTATAAATAAAATTGTGTGTTTTAATTTTCCGGAAAAGGCTATAACAAATGCAATAAATAGGATTATTACACTTAAAGCATTACAACCTTCAACGATTCTTGAAATATATTTACCATTGTAAAAAAACTTGTAACACGGTTCTGTAGGATGCAATTCGGAATGGGCATCACAATTAAAAAATAATAAAGTTTGTTCCACTTGACCTGTAACTAATTTTGTAAAACCATCAACTTCATGCTTTTTTACATCAAATTGATTCAGATAATATTGATAGGCAAATGTCAAAACCAAATAAGTCAAGGCAAATTTTCCTAAAAAAAGTAAAAACGGCTTGTATTGAATCCAGTATTTCTTCAAAATTGTATTTTTTAACAAATTTATGTAAAAATAGACAACAACAATTAAATACTTTTGTAAAAATAATAGTTATGACTTTTGACGCATTAAAACCTTTGGTAATTGAGCTGATTTCTGACAAATTTGCAACTCGTGATGAAAAGCTAAAACAGATTTGTGAACTTCTTGAACAAAATATATCTTACTATAATTGGGTTGGATTTTATTTTCGAAATGGCAATAAAGAAGAATTACTTCTTGGTCCTTATGTTGGCGCACCAACGGATCACACTGTAATTCCATTTGGAAAAGGAATTTGTGGGCAAGTGGCTGTTTCAAATGAAAATTTTGTGGTTCCTGATGTTCAGGCGCAAGACAATTATATAGCATGTAGTTTTACAGTAAAATCGGAAATTGTGGTTCCTTTATTTGTCAATGGAGAGAATATTGGCCAAATTGATATTGATTCTAATATTTTAGATCCTTTTACTGCTGCTGACGAACGCTTTTTGGAGTTTGTGAATAACGAAATTTCAAAACTTTTTTAATTACCAATTGTGATAAAAACCCCTTCTAACAAGTGAAAAATAAAATTTGATTTTGATATAACTATGAAAAATACAATACGCAAAATATTATTTCTGTTGGCACTTTTTATAGCAATACACTTTTCATCGTGTAGTAAATCTAATAATGAAATCCCAACTCCTATCATTACAGACACATTTGCAAAAGGAGCTGATGTGGGTTGGCTGTCACAAATGGAAGCTACAGGGTATAAATTTTACGATGCTGATGGAACAGAAAAAAACTGCTTGCAACTATTAAAAGATCGTGGAATAAACACAATTCGTTTGCGTGTTTTTGTGAATCCTTCCAATGATAGAACAAATGGGCACTGCAGCAAAGACGAAACCGTTGCAATGGCATTGAGAGCAAAAAATATGGGAATGCGCATTATGATTGACTTTCATTATAGCGATACTTGGGCAGATCCCGGACACCAAACCAAACCTGCTGCATGGGCAAATCACTCTTTTCCATTATTATTGATGGATGTTTACAACCATACTTTTGAAGTTCTAACTGCACTAAAAACTGTAGGAGTAACTCCAGAATGGGTTCAAATTGGCAATGAAATCCCAAGTGGAATGTTGTGGCCAGAAGGAAGTTATACTAATTTTGGTCAATTGGCACAATTATTAAATAAAGGCTATGAAGCTACAAAAGCAATTGATTCTTCAATAAAAGTGGTGGTGCACATTAACAACGGACATGATAATGCTCTGTTCAGGTGGTTTTTTGATAATGCCCGAACAAACAATATAAAATATGACGTAATTGGACTTTCGTATTATCCATATTGGATTAATAGTGATTATACAGCTTCGATTTCAGATTTGCAAAACAACCTCAACGATATGGTTTCTCGCTACGGCAAAGAAGTTATGGTTGTGGAAGTTGGTGGCGATTTTACAATGGCTCAAAACACTTATAATATGCTTGCTGCAACAATAACTGCAGTGAAAAATGTTCCTAATCACAAAGGACTTGGGGTGATTTATTGGGAACCCGAAGGAGAGAAAAGTTGGAGTGGATACCAATTAAACTGCTGGCAATCCAACGGAAAACCATCAACAGCTTTAGATGCTTTTAGAAATTAATATTACTAAAATAATGAAAATAAAAT
>CANINJ010000027.1 GCA_947468985.1 Bacteroidota bacterium | reverse complement strand
GGCTTCCTTTAATTTTTTACTTAAAACTGAAGTTCCTTTAGGGAAATCGATAACGGTTCCAATATCTAATTTAGAATTTTCTTTAAGAATCATTCTTTTGGCCAAGGAGACCATTTCTGGACGAATCATAACAAGTTTGAAACGTTCGTCAATTGCTTCTTGAATACAATTCACAACTATTTTAACGTTTTCATTTTCACTTATTCCAGCTTGTTCCGCTGTCTTCAAGTAGGTTGAATCTAAGTAATCTTTAATGTTCATATTTGGCTTTTAATAAATTATACCATGATAATTATTTGGCATTCCTATTTCTTATTTGCAATAAAATTGTAGATAAATAGAATTGTCATAGCAAAAAAAGCTCCATTTGTATTCGCAAGAACATCATAAATATCAGCTGTTCTAGTTGTAGTAAATTTTTGCTGCGCTAACTCAATTAAAATACCAAACAATAAAGAAATCATAAACAAAAGTATGACTGTTCTATTTCTATTTTTTACATTTTTATTATTAAAGTACAACCCCCAAAAAATTACAAATAAAAAATGAAATGTAAAATGAACATATTTATCTGCATTATTAACTCCAACATTTGGCAAATTACTAATAGATGCTAAACACAAGAATATAATGGAACAAGTCCAAATTATAGCAGCAGATAAATAAACGTTTTTAAGCACCAATAAGTGCTTTGTAGTCTTCGCTTGAAAGTAATCCATCTATTTCAGATGCATCTGAAAATTTAACTTTAACCATCCATCCTTTTCCGTAAGGATCAGCATTTACTGTTTCTGGGTTTGATTCTAAAGCATCATTAAATTCGATTATTTCACCAGATAATGGAAGAAACAAATCTGATACTGTTTTTACCGCTTCAACAGTTCCGAAAACTTCATCTTTTTCAAGAGTTTGGTCTAAAGTTTCTACTTCAACATAAACAATATCACCCAATTCTTTTTGAGCAAAATCAGTTATTCCAACGGTTGCAGTTTCACCATCAATACTTATCCATTCGTGGTCTTTTGTGTATTTTAAATTTGCTGGGATATTCATTATGTCTTGTTTTTAGTTTTTTATATTCGGGTGTAAATGTATTATTTCCATATTAAATATCAATATATTTTTCTGTTAATTTCCAAAATTATATCTCAATGTAAATCCGCCTCTAATATTTGTCATTGGGAATGAAGTAGATATTACTGCTTTTGAAAAAGAATGATCATAATAGAAAATGGCCGTTAGGTTTTTGCTTAACGAATAATCTGCTGTTAATTTTGCAGACCAAATATTTTGTCCACCAGCTAATTGATTGTTATCGTAATCTAAATATCTAACAATTGTTTGGTTTTTTCTATAAGAAAAATCGAATTTTATATTAATGTCTCCTTTGATAATACCAGTTGGATCTTCTGAAAATTTAGAAGTAAACGCAACGTCTTTGAAACGATACCCCATTCCAACCACATATTCAATTCCTTGAACTTCCGTCAATAAATTATTGTCAAAACTCATTGATAATGCTCGGTCTTTTTTCATTTCCGCTAAAAATTTCATAGAATTTTTCAATTCAAAATCAATTCTAATTAATGGATTAAATTGCTCTACTAAATTGATATTTGCAATTATGGTTTTATTTAAGAAATTTCCACCTGCATCAATTCCGTTTGGATTTAGGTTGTATTCCAAATTCGATCGAAATGAATTGATTGTATAGGATGCTTTATAGCTGTGTTGCAATGAAAATCTTTTAAATTTTTCTTTGAAAAAAGCAAATTTCATTAAACCACTATATTTTGCTGTCCAGTTTGGAATAGGAAAATTTCTAAAAGCCGAAAGCGAAACCCCAGATGCTGATTGTCCAATTTTATCACTTATTAAACCAGTATATGCGGCAAGAAATGAAGGTAATAATACAGCTTGACTGTTTTTCCCAAATCCTACAGGATACCCTTCTGTATCCATTGGGTAGCTTGATGAGTTGTAGTATTGTTGTGCCAAACGATTCGCTACAATAATTCTATTTCCTCTAAAATCATTAAAAGCGGAAGATTCATTGATGTCGCTATTCCTAAAAGAAGTTTTTAGCATAACCGTTGAAATAGCAAAATTACCTGTACTGTATGGAGACCTTGAATTGTATTGCCCACCAGAAGACACATCAAATTGCTCCGAAAAATTCTCAGCAAAAGTTCTGTCAGCGGTTAAATCAATTTTGAAATCAGGAAATAAATCCATATTTGCCGTAAGGTTCAATGTTTTATTCGTCACTTGAGTAAAATTCTGGTTGAATTCAGGATAATTTGTTAACCATCCATTTTTTGCGGCTTCATAACGAACATCATCTTGAGAACCAAAAACGAATCCTAATGTTGGTTTTGAAGTTCCCAGGAATCCTAATCCTGGCAAATATCCTGGCAAAGCAGTTCCTTTATTTTCTGTGTAATTTATTTGAATGTTTTTCACACTTGTTAAAAAACCTCTTAACCCTTGAATAAATATATTATCATTAGATATATTTTGTTGTGGTTGTGAATTTACAACTTTTTGACCTGGTTTTGGAGCGACTTTTGGAGTTGTTTGTGGCGCTTTTTTAGTACGTTTTGCCAAACCAATATACTTATAAAAACCATCCATATTGAAAGTTGTATTCAATTTATTAGAGGCTGAATTCTGAATAGTATTTCCTAAATTATATAGCGTTCCGTCTGTAGCTTCAACAGATGATAAGGCTGCAGATGCTTTTTGCCAACTGTAATTGCCAGTATAAGAATAGGTTGATTTTACAAAACTAAACAATGGAATTTTATTAATTGGCAAATCATAATTCACTGTCAGTTGCTGTGTATGCTGATTTGGATCTCCAATATTCCAATAATCATCCCAAATAGTTACTGTATTGTCGGGAACATTATTTTCATCTAAATAGTTTCTAACAATATTATTTGACGATGCCGTGAAGTTTAATTTCAAGGATTTCGTCAAATTATAATTGAACCCATATTGATAATTAAACAAGAAATTTCTTCTGTATAAAGGGTCTAATCCAATTCCTGCAACTTCCACTTGACGGAATTCTTGTCTGTTGTATTGTCTGATAATATTTGAACTAAAAGATATGTTAGAAGGCAAATAATTAAAATTAAAATCACTCAACAATTTCCAATAATCACTTTTCTTAAAAAATTTGGTTTTCTTGAATGGCTCAAATGGTTTTGGCTGAAATGTATAGGCATAATCAACAGTTGTATTGACTTGTTTGTCCATATAACTTTCAATTTCAAAGTCATGACGCTCCACTTCATTATAAGAATAGGACAACGTTAAATTTTCAGGATCATAAACATGAGGTTTTTGTTTTTCTCCTCTTTCTTTTTTAACTCCAATAAAATTTATGCTTTTTCGTTTTGTATAATCAATTGCTCTGTTTCTGATATTGTCTTTCTCATCTTGATTTGTAGTAATATCAATCAATTGTTGTAATTTAATATCCTGGTTAAATGGATCGTATAATGGTGTAATTATTTCTTCGCCAACAGCATAATTAAAAGGCAAATTGATTCCCCATTTTTTAGGTAATAATTTCCCAATATTCAAATTTGAAACAAAATTATATTGAAAAATATCTTCGCGACTTCTTTCATTTGGTCCCTGTTCTAATGAACCAAAACCTGCTGTACTTTTCTTTCCAGTGGCAGAAATTGTTATTAAATCAGCTAAATTGGTATCTAAATTTACAACTGCAGCCATTCCACCTTTGTTATCCATTCCAGACAATCGAAGTTCGTTGAACCAAACTTCACCTCGAATAGTACTTGTATTTGTTGCCTTACTTTTAATACCAACCATTAAAGTACGTACCAATCCAAAATTAGGATTTCCTCTAATTCCTAATCTCAATTTCCCTCTACTTGTATTTCCTGCTATTGAAGGATCCAAAACATCATCATCAATAAAACGAATTCCATTTGCATCCTCAGCAGGGGCACTGCCACCCATTGCCAATATTTTCAATTGAGTTAATAGAGATAATGGGAGATTAATTTGATTTACTTCTGGCCAAATATCTTCTGCTGTTGTTGCGCCTTCGGCAGTTACTTTTAATGGAATTTCAACTTGGTAAAAGTTTTGAGTAAAGTCATTTCCAAATCGGATAAAACCAACCATTTGATCATCTTGAAGTGGCGTTGGGTCAGAAGGGGCAGGAAGTGCTTCAGCATGTAAAAACATTTTTAAGTTATTATACTGACGCATGTCTACACTTACATTTTTGAAAACAGCTCTTGAATCTCCAGATTGCAATCCTTCTCCTCCAGCCCTCATGGCCAATGCTTGTTCATTTTGATTGATTACGGTATTGCTATTATACAACTGCTCACGAACAACTCCTGGAGGCGACACGTAACGAATTGGACTTCTACTTCCATTTTCTTGAATATTTACAGCTAAAACATCAAAATCAGTTTGGTCATCTGTAGGATTTATATCACCTGCATCTAACGTATTGGTATAGCGTCTCCATTCACCTCTCACTAAATCTAAAGCACCAAAACGAACAGTCAAATTATCACTGAAACCAGTCATAAACATTCGCATATAGCCAATAGATCTGAAATCTGAAATCCCTCCAATTGTGTTCTCTGGTTGAGAAACTGGAATTTTAAATTGAATCCATCTTGCTTTTGTTGCATTGGCTCCAGCCGGTAAATTTGCGGCATCTGTTTCTCTAATATCGGTTACATATCGATCTACTCCAATGGTCATATTTTTATGTAAATCAATGCTGTATTCATAATACCCATTAATTGTATTCATAGTATTGTCGCGGTTAATGTCTTCCACATCGGGAACAGTTGACGAACCTCTATTTGAATCTGTAACATCTACAGGAGAATTCCCTTGTGTTCCGTTGTAATTTTTGTACCGTTCTTGAACAGACCCTACTGCAGCTAAAAAATAGGCATAATCATCAGATGAAGGATCTTGTTCACCTGAAAAATCAGGAAACTTTGTTGCTTCGTCACTATTATTTAAACCGTCTAAACCAATATCTTGGTTGGCTCTATTATCAGCATTCGTGTCAAACGCATAAATCAAAGATTGCGATGCTGGAATATTTCCCCAAATTGGCTGTGGCGTAACCAATATTTGGTCAGGTCCAAGTCCGTTTTCAAATTGTTTTCTTCCGTCTTTTAAAACATCTTCCGAGATAGAACCTAGGTTAAAATAGATTCTTCCAGTATTTGACGCAGCTGTTTCACTTCCTATATTTCCAGGATCGTAATAAGGATCTAATACCCAAAATTGTAAATATTCAACATTACTTTGTTCAAAATTAGTAGAATTTAATGAACGCATAATTCCTCCAAAATTTCCTTGAGGATTTGGCAATTCATTTGTTGCGGCAGCGGCTGGATTATAATTATAAGAACCTCTTTCTTTTGGATAATATGATAAATCTAAAGTATTTACAACCTGTGTTTGTCCAACGGCAATATCAGTTGCAGGATACAATTCCTCACTATAAATTCGTCTTGTTGAATTTAAGGAAATGTCTTGAATGGAAATTCCAGAAGGACGGGAAGCATAAAATGTTGGGTCAATACTATACCATGATAATTTTGCTCTTTTATATCCATAACTTAAATCGATTGCTGTTCCGTTAAAATCGTATGGACTTGTAGGCGATTTTTCTGGAGTAGATGATAAGGTCCATGAATAGGGCGATCGCATATCTATTGAAGTTTGAGAGCCTTCAAAATCATCAACATAAACGGTTGATTCTCCTTGAAATTTATCCGCTTTTGGGGTGTCTGGTTTCAAGAAAGCAATTTCACCTCTAAATGATAAATTAGAAGGAACATCAGTATCTACATTTGGTAATTTATTTACTAATCTTGTAAAAAATGGGACTTCGGTAGAAAAATTAGTATTGAATCCGAAAATAGTATTATTCACTGATTCTTGTCCGTAACTCGATTTTTGAGTAAACGGTTTTTCTGTCATTTTTAAAAATGTTGCCCCTATCAAAAACTTTTCTGATATTTTATGCTCTACATTGAAACCCATAAATCTTCGGGTTTGTTGACCAAAAACAGCATTGTTTTCTAAAGAAACTTGAATTGGAGTATTAGATGCTTGAAGCGAGGCGTCTAAAATCTGAACACGCCCCAATTGATAATTCACACTGTAATCTACACCTTCAACTAAAACGCGTCCACCTGCAGTTACAACAACGGAACCTCTTGGGACATTGAAAGCACCAATTGGAATTCCTTCTCCGCCAGTTGACTTGAACTTTCCTTTTAATTGAAATTTGTTTTTATCGCTTTCTTGCAATGCCGTCGCTTGAGATTGACGATACATATTTCTGTAAACATATTTCGTTTGATTGGCATTATAATTTCCAACATTATAATCTTCCGTACTATTATTTCTTAATTTTTCAAATAAATGTTTTCCAAAAGGTTCTACTGTTGTAAATATAATTCTACCGTTTTGAGAATCCACAGTAAGTCCTGGAATAAAATCAAAAAATCCATCTCCACCTGCTTGTGGGTCATTATTGTAATTTAATTTATCAACATTGAAGACTTTTAATAAAGGAGTGGAAGTCACTAAATCCTGAGGTTGAGGAAGTGGTGAAACAATATTAATATAATTCAAAGGCGATGGATCGGTATAAAGAATATTGAATTTAAAATCGGCTTGTTGCAATTGAAAAGCACCCGGAATTTGATAAATATTTTTCATCATTAAATTCCAAATAGGTCTCGTAACATTAGTCGTTGGATTTTCAACACTTGTTAGATTACTTTTCAACATTTTCAAAATCAAACTTTGAGTAGAAACTGTTGTTGGTTGTGTATTACCTGGTGTAACACCTCCTGTTTCTGTTGCTTGAATACCATCAGTTCCAAATTCTCCAACTTGATATACGATATCTCCAATTGTATATTGATAGGAAACCGCCAAAACTTCATCGTTTGCTAATTTTTGTTGTAATGAAATATATCCCAATTGAGGATGAAATGTAAATTCCGAAGCGTTTAATTTTCTGGCATTTTCCAATTTAGAATAATCCTGACCTTCACTAACTGTAATTGTTGGGTCAAATCCAGAACTTGCAGTTACAATTTCTCTAATATTTCCATTTAATAAACCTCCATTGTCAATTAATGCAGGGTCATATTTATTATTTTTATTGTCTGTAGGCGCATTTATTGGTCCGATGAAAAATCCTGTAGATGGATTTATAACTACAATTTCATTGTCATTTAATCCTGTCAATTGGGATTCTCCTAAATCCTGAAGCGCAATAATATTTCTTAAATTATTATTGGTAGTAGTAACTCGATTTTGTCGGTTTGTAATCCAAGCCTCCACACGCGTAATTTGAACCCTACTATCTACATAAGGATAATTTTTTAGCGATGCATCGTATTTGTTTCTAAAAAATTGAGATAAGAAAAAGTGACGATCGGCATCATAATCTAATGCAAACAATTCAAACTCCTGAATGGTTCCGCCACCTTGTGAAGTAACCGATTTTGTTTGCGATTTCTGTTCTGAGAAAATTCCTGTAACTGTTGTTTTGCCAAATTGAAGTTGCGCTTTTACTCCAAATAAGCTTTGAGCACCACGAATTAAAGAAGTATTCAAAGGCATACTGACATTTCCCACTTCTATTTTTTGGATAATATCGTCTTCATTGGCGTTCAAATCATGGTTGTATTCTAATTTGATAAGATTTTGAAAAGCAAATGTAGATTGAGTATCGTAATTGGCACTAACGCTCAATCTCGTTCCTACTTTTCCCATTAAACTCATACTTATTCTTTGATTAAAATCAAAAGTAGTACTCGATCTATTTCTTGGAGAAAAGGAAGGATTGTCTTGTTTGGTATAACGAGCTCCCAAATCCATTTCTACTGAACCTGTTGGTTTAACGTCAATTGTATTGCCTCCAAAGATGGTTTCAAAAAAACTATTATTCACATAGTATCTTGGTAACAAATCTTTTTTAGCAGCTTCGCTTCCTTCTTTTTTTCCGTCAATAGCATCTAATTTTTTCTTGTAATAATCATGCATAGATTCCTTCAAAACCATAGCATTGTATTCTTTTGGAGTAAGAATTACAGGATAATTAATGGAAAAACCACTTACGGAACTTGTAAAAACGTAGCGGTCTGTTATAGGATCATAAACATATAAATCAACAACGCTTGGAGGATTTGGAATACCTATTTGACCTGTTGAATAACCCATTTTAGTTGAATCTTGAACAGCTTCATTAACTTGGGCTTGTAATGTAAAATCAGAAAGTAAAACAAGTAAGAAAATACTTATTTTCATGAGGAAACTTCTGTTTTTTATGTAAAATGTTTTCAAGTATTATAAATTTTTTAAGGCTAATTTTATGATGTTTTCCACTGTGGCATCAGGGTTTTCTTTAACAATTTTTTCCACCACTCGCTCGGCAGATTTTCTAATGAAACCCAACACCTCCAATGCAGATAACGCCTCATCTTTATTTGTATTGCTTTGACTCATAGAAACTTCGTCCAAATCATACAATTTTAACACTTTATCTTTTAAATCCAATATTACTCTTTGTGCTGTTTTACTTCCAATACCTTTTATGGACTGAATTGTAACCACGTCCGCAGAGGCTATTGCGTGTATAATTTGTTTTGGTTCCAATGACGACAACATTGTTCTTGCAATGCTTGCGCCAATTCCAGAAACAGAAAGCAACATTTTAAAAATTTCACGTTCCGATTTTTCTACAAATCCAAATAGCGTATGCGAATCTTCTTTAATTTGAAGATAGGTGAACAATTTTATTGCATCAGAAGCGGGAAGTAAGGAATAGGTATGCAAAGAAATATTGACATGATAACCAACGCCGTTGCAATCAATTATGACTTCTGTAGGCGTTTTTTCTACTAATTTCCCTTGTAAGTGTGCTATCATTTTATTAAGTAATTTTCAAATATAAGAAAAATCTTCAATTGAAAATATTCTTTGTCATTATATATAAATAGTGCTCTTTTGATCGTTACTATTTTATTTTGTTTCTCTTATCTTTTTCTTGTGCATCTACAACGGCAACGGCAACCATATTCACCATTTCTTCGACACTTGCTCCGAGTTGAAAAATGTGAACAGGCTTATCCATTCCGAGCATTATTGGGCCAATAGAATCTACTTTGTACAATTCTTTCAATAATTTATAGGTAATATTTGCCGATTCTAAATTTGGAAAAATTAAGGTATTTACTTTTTTTCCTGCCAATTTTGAGAATGGAAATTTATCTTTTAGCATTTCTGGATTCAATGCAAAATCGGCTTGAATTTCTCCGTCAACTTGTAATTCAGGGTGATTTTCGTGTAAAAATTTAACTGCCGCTCTAACTTTACTGGCACTTTCATTTGTTGAAGAACCAAAATTAGAATAGGAAATCATTGCAATTACTGGTTCTAAGCCAAACATACGAACTGTTTTTGCAGTCATTAAAGCAATTTTTGCTAAATCATCAGCAGATGGATTTGGATTTATTGCAGTATCCGACAAAAACATAGGACCTCGATTGGTCATCATCATATTGGTAGTTGCAACCAATGAAATCCCCGGCGCTTTATCAATTAATTGTAAAATTGGTTTTACAACCGATGGATAACTTCGTGAATATCCTGAAACCATGGCATCTGCATCGCCTTCATTAACCATCATTGCCGCAAAATAATTACGTTCCCGCATCCATTTTTGAGCATCTAAAAGTGAAATTCCACGTCTCTGTCTCGATTTCCAGAAAATATTAGCATAGTGTTTTGTTCTTTTATCTTCACAGTTTGTTTTTGGGTCAAATATTGGCACATCGGCATCAAAACCAATTTCTGCTTTTAATTCTAATATAATTTCTTTATTCCCCAATAAAATTGGAAACGCTATTTTGTCTTCAAAGGCAATTTGTGCTGCTTTCAAAACATCAAGATGATCTGCCTCTGCAAATACAACACGTTTTGGTTCGGATTTTGCTCTATTTGCCAAAAGGCGCACCATTTTATTGTCAGAACCCAATCGGTCTAATAATTCCTCTTCATATTTATGCCAATCCAAAATAGGATGCAACGCAACTCCAGATTCCATTGCCGCCCTTGCAACTGCTGGCGCAACGGTAGAAATCAATCGTGGGTCAAATGGTTTTGGAATAATATATTCACGGCCAAAAATCAATTTAGTTTCGCCATAAGCAATATTCACTTGCTCCGGAACTGATTCTTTTGCTAAGGCAGCCAATGCTTTCACAGCGGCCATTTTCATAGCTTCATTAATTTTTGTAGCTCTAACATCTAAGGCGCCTCTGAAAATATAGGGAAATCCAAGTACATTGTTTACTTGATTTGGATGATCTGAACGCCCAGTTGCCATAATTATGTCTTTCCTCGTGGCAATTGCAACATCATAATCAATCTCTGGAATTGGATTTGCCATTGCAAAAACAATCGGGTCTTTTGCCATTCCAAGTAACATATCTGCCGATAAAATATTCCCCGCAGAAAGTCCTAAGAAAACATCTGCTCCCAAAAGTGCTTCTTTTAAATACGTATTTTTAATTCCTTTTGAATATCTTTTTTGTAAATCGGACAAGTCAGTTCTGTCACTTGACAAAATCCCGTCTTTATCAAACATGATGATTTTATCAGGATTTACACCCAATAAAACATATAAATTCGCACAAGCCAATGCTGCTGAACCCGCTCCAGATATAACAATTTTTACATTTTCAATTTTCTTTTTGGCCAATTCTAATGCATTCAATAAAGCTGCCGAAGAAATAATAGCAGTTCCATGTTGATCGTCATGCATTACGGGAATATTTAACTCTTCAACCAAGCGTCTTTCTATCTCAAAAGACTCAGGCGCTTTAATATCTTCGAGGTTAATTCCCCCAAAAGTAGGCGCAATGTTTTTTACAGTTGCAATAAAAGCTTCAATATCTTTAGTGTCAACTTCAATATCAAAAACATCAATATCGGCAAATATTTTAAATAACAAAGCCTTTCCTTCCATCACTGGTTTTGAAGCTTCGGGACCAATGTCGCCAAGACCTAAAACGGCAGTTCCATTAGTGATTACTGCTACTAAATTGCCCTTAGCAGTATATTTATAAACGTTATTTACGTCTTTTGCAATTTCTAAACAAGGTTCCGCAACTCCAGGAGAATAGGCCAATGACAAATCTCTTTGAGTAGCATATTTTTTTGTAGGAACCACTTGAATTTTCCCAGGTGTTGGTTTGGCGTGGTATAATAACGCTTCTCTTCTTTTATTGTGATTATCCATTTCAATGTTAGTTTTAACATACAAAGATAAAAGTAAGAATTGAATAACAAACTCTTTATTAATGATTGTTTTTGAAAATTTCAGGAGAAACTCTTTATACCTTTGCTAAAGATGTGATTTGGCGATAGTATTTGCACTTAATCAGAATTTTTAAACAAATGATATTGAATCAAATTTCAAATGTTATATTTATTACAAAAACACATATCAAGCACTACGATTATTTTATAAATTCTTAAATGGAATATAACAATAATTATTGCTAAGTAATCGTTAACAATTAAGGTCAAATACCATAAAATTTGTCCAAATTTATACCATAATTTTTTGCTTTTAATTTTAACTTAATGTTTATGTTGGCAAAGGATATAAGATCGCCTAAAGTTCAGAAAAAAATTGAATTGGTTTACAGTGGTAAAGATTATTTTTTAAGATTAGAAAAAATAATTAATGATTCAAAGAAAGAATTGCATTTACAAACTTACATTTTTGACACCGATTCAACGGGATTGAGAATAGTTGAAGCTTTGAAAAATGCTGCGAAGCGTAACGTCAAAGTTTATTTGCTTTTAGATGGATTTGGCTCCAAT
>CANINJ010000026.1 GCA_947468985.1 Bacteroidota bacterium | reverse complement strand
ATTATGGGTATTAAATTATACCAAGATAAAGTTGCCGCTGATACATTAATTGTAGAAAAAGCGGTGCAAGAACAAGTACAAAATAAAATTCAAGAAGCTACATTTTTTATTGAAAGCCCATTACCATCGGTAACTTTAACGGTTAAGGAAGAGAAAATGCCTTATCACGTTGTTGCGGGTTCGTTTAGACTTGAAGAAAATGCGGAAAGAATATATCAAAAATTAAGTAGAGAAGGCTTCAAAGCCAGAAGATTAGCTCCAAATAATCACGGTTTATTTCCTGTGCTTTATGGAAGTTATCCAACATTTGAAGAAGCACAAAAGGCAAGAGTCGAAATTCAAAAAACTCAAAATCCAGATGCTTGGTTGTTAATTGAAGAAATATAAATAAAAAAATCCCGATAATATCGGGATTTTTTATGCGGTGTAAGTACCTTTGTAAAAAAATCATGGATCCAAAACACCCTTCAGAGTCGTTGACCGTTTTAACCGATTTGGTTTTACCGAGCGAAACAAATCCATTAAACAACCTTTTTGGTGGTGAATTATTAGCAAGAATGGACAGAGCCGCAAGTATTTCGGCAAGAAGACATTCGAGAAGAGTTGCCGTTACAGCATCTGTAAATCACGTTGCTTTCAATCGTGCAATTCCTTTAGGAAGCGTAGTTACCGTTGAAGCAAAAGTTTCAAGAAGTTTTAAAAGTTCTATGGAAATTTATATAGATGTTTGGGTTGAAGACCGTGAAACTGGAACTAGAAGCAAAGCCAATGAAGCTATTTATACTTTTGTAGCCGTTGATGACACTGGAAGACCTGTAGAAGTGGCTCCAATTATTCCTGAAACAGAATTAGAAAAAGAACGTTTTGAAGGCGCCTTAAGACGAAAACAATTAAGCTTGGTGTTGGCAGGAAAAATGAGTCCTAACGAAGCTACAGAATTAAAAGCATTGTTTACGTAAAAGCATTTATTGTGTTATATATATACCAAAAAAAGAGCCACATTACTGTGGCTCTTTTTATATTAAGAAAATAGATAAACTAGTTTCCAGTAATTTTCACATTATCAATCTCCCAAGTAGAAGCTGCTGTTGTTGAAGAAGTATATTTAAATGCAACATAAACAGTAGAGTTACCTGCTCCAACAAATGAAGCTAATGATAAAGCCCCTGAATTAACATAAGCATAATTCCCGGCAGAAAGTGCTGCTCCAGTTAAAGTAGTCCAAGTTACACCGGCTGCATAAGGGCTTCCAGTTCCTGAATAATTATTTGAAACTAAAGCAACAATAGGGTCGCCTGAAAATTTATAAGCATTGTCAAAAGCTAATGAAGCTATAGTTAAAGATGTTAAATCTTGGACTGGAGAAATTAACCAGTCTTCGTTCGCTTTATTAGTAGTAGTAAAGCCTGACATTTTAGCCATAGCCCCTGGATTTCCATAAGTTGCGCTATATATCCAAGTTTCAGCACCAACTACACTAAAAGATGTCCAAGCTGAAATTCCACCGCTAAAAGATTCATTTAATAATGGTGTAAATCTTGCTCCAGTTAAATTAATATCATTTTCAGTTCTTACCATGAATTGATAATCTGTACCATATTTAGTCATAATACCTCTTACTTTACCGCTTCCTGAGGCTACTTGATGCGCAGCAAAATTTGAATAACTACTTGTTCTAAAAATAACGGTGTTCCCTTGTAAATCCATTAAAGTGTGGTTGGTAGCTCCTCCTAAATCATTGTTTGGATCATAATAAGTAGTTGCAGTATCTGTAGTAATAAATTCTACAGTATCAAATTCTATTAATTTGTTAAGGTAGCTATCATTCATTGCTTGCCCAATTGTAACATGTTGAACTAATTGGTCTTCGTTTACAATTGTACAAGAACGGTTAACAGATGCTTTAAAATTTGCTTCTGGTAATCTTCCTACTTCGGCACCACCAGCAGAATTTCCGTAAAGACCACCAATTCTCATTCCACCGTATTTAACATCCGTGTATAAACCATCCATTTTAATTAACACTTTTCTACCTGGCTCATAATTGATAAAAGTAGAAGTTGCATCAACAGGAATACTGAAAGCTTTAGACCCATCTAAAGTTTGAAAAGAAATAGCTTTGAAAAAATTTCCTCCAATATCACTTGAAGTTACATACGCTTCAATTACATCTGAAACACCAACTACAATGTTAGCATGAACTGCTACAATTGCAGCTGCGTTAATTTGAGATACTTCTCTGTTTTTAACTAATGTAGTCTCTGAACAGTCCCCTAATTGAGGTGTTCCAAATTCATCTTTCACGCAACTAGTTAATAAACCTGCGGAAAGAATACTAAAAAAAATTGATTTTAAAATTGTTGATTTCATATTATTGTTATTTTTTTATTAGAAATTGATGTAAAGGTTTAGGAAATATGTTCTTCCAAATCCATAGAAATATTTTGGAGCAAATGCTGGAGTTCCACTAGAAACGTCTTGATTTAATTGTCTATAGTTTGAGTTTCTTGCTTGTTCAAAACCACCTGTTTTGTAACTTACATCTAAAACATTATTTATACTTGCAAATAAACCAAAAGTATTGTTTTTAACTTTCCAAGATTTTCCACCTGTTACGTTTAATAAAGCAAAGTTATCAAATTTTTCTTGTTTTAGCAATTCATCTGCTCTTGCTTGAGTTGCTTCTGGAAATGGATTGTTATTAACTCCTGCTGGATCAGTAAAAAAGCGGTCTGTTCTTGTGATTGGAGCAACATCAATATAGTTGTTTGCAAGGTAATTAATATTTGCGCCAACCCACCAAAACTTAGGATCTCTATATTCTAAACCAAAAGAAGCTGCCGCTTGAGGCATTCCTGATTGTTTGTAATTTTTTAATTTGGCTTGGCCATAATCAAGAAGCGGATTTGGATTATTAGGAGTAGCAGCCGCATCAGAACTAACTTTTACGTTTGGATTGCTATCAAAAATATAATCACCATAAGCAGCACTTGCTGTTACTTTCAATGTAGATGTTATTGGATATTCAATACCGAATTCTAAACCAACATTCTTTTTATCAAGATTTGAAACCGTTTCTGCTACGAAAGCATTACTTTCATTAGCAGTTGTTGTTGGATCATCGATACCGGCACCATCTCCAAAGAAGAATGAAGTTTCTGTTTGATTTTGAATTTTAGAATAGAAAGCTGTTAATCTAGCTTTTAATTTTGGAGCACTAATAATATAACTTGCGTCAGCGCTAGAAACCGTTTCGTTATTTACACCGTCAGTCACATTGTTATTCACACGTGCATTATTGAATACATTTCTTAAGCTAGGTGCTTTAGACATGTAAACTCCATTAAAACTTAAGTATTGACGCCCTGTGATTTTATAAGTCAAACCGCCTTTAAAACCGAAATTATCATACGCTTCCTTAGTACTATTACCATAAGAATTTGTTGTATAATATCCGTTTTTGTATAGTCCTTCTCGTTGATATTCTGAGCGAGAGAATGATTGTGCTAAATAAAAATCAACTTTTTTGTAAACAAATTTGAATTGAGTAAAAGCATCAATTTTAGTTGTATTTAAGTTATAGTTATAACCATATATGTCTCCTTCTACAACGCTTCTGTTTGGATTGTTGACATCCGATTGTTGTTGGAGTCCAATTCCAAAAAGATTTACATCACTAAAAGAAGAACCTCCCAATAAATCCAACATATTTTTGAAATTATGAGATCTTAACTTAGTAAAAGTACCCCCAGCATTTAAAACAATATTATCTGCCAATTGAGAACTTAATATTGCATTTGCAGTAAATTGTTTGTCATCAGTACGATCTTCATAAAGAACATATTTACTTGTTCCACTAACCGCATTAGCACGATACATACTCTCCCAATCCAATTGTTTATTTGTTAAAAAATTTGCAGTTTGAGAACCATTATAAGCCGCAATGTATGGAGTATTACTTGCAATACTAGCGTCACGGTAAGGATATACGCCTGGGTTATTTGGGTCAGAGTAATTATACATATCAATAAGACTAATTCCGCCTAAACCACCTGGTAAATATGCTGCAGGATTTCCTAAAGTTACAGCTGCTGGGTCATTTTCAAATAATGAAGTATAATAACTTGGCATGTTTCTGTAATAAGTAGGGTCAGGATTGTTTGCTCCTTGATAATCAATTCTACTATTTCCTACTTCTCCCGTTTGATAAGATAGGTTAATGTTTAAATTGGTTTTAGAAGAAATTTTCCAGTAATCACTTAAGATAAAGATTGGCTCTTCAACAGTTTTTACTCTTGAATTTCTTTTTGAACCATTTTGCCATCCCCAGTAAGAATTGTATTTTTCGCCTTCAGAATTAGTTACTTCTTGCGTGTTTGGAGAGTTTTTCCCTCTGCTATTTTGTCCATAAATAGTAGTAAAATTTAAACTATTGTTATTGCTGATTTTTCTTTCAACACTTCCAAAAAAGGAATTAGCGCTATAAGTTGTTCCTTGTACGTTTCCTTCAGCAGCCCAACGTCTTGATGCAGAAATAGTATAAGCCCAGCCGTCTTTTCTCATTCCAGAAGCAACAGTTCCCATTAATCTTCCTGTATAATTAGTATTTGTTCCTCCAAAAGAAACTCTAACTCCAGGTCTGTATAATGAAGCTCTTGTATTAATTTCGTTAGTTCCTAAAATTCCACCAAAAGTGTAATCCGACGGAGATGAACCATTAGTAAATTCTTGATTACGAGTAGCGTCATTCAAACCACCCCAATTACTATATTGTGGTCTTCCATCGTAAATTTTGTTCATAGTAATTCCATTTATCATGGTAATTCCATACTCATTATCTAAACCTCTCATTTTAAAACGAGCTTGACCCCAGTTGAAAGCGGCAGATTGTTGAAAAACATCACGTGATGCTTGAAGCAAACTTGAAGTGCTTTCAGATCCACTATTGTCGTCTCCTAAATCAGAATCTGTAATAGTGATTAAACTCAATTGTTTTTCAGTAGTAATATCTACTTCCAAAAGAATTGTTCCTAAATCCAACATTTTTCCAGCGATAATTTCTACTGGAAGCAATTGGTCTTTATAACCAGTGCTTTTAAGTTGTACCAATTGATTACCAACAGTCACTTTATCAAATGTAAATTTTCCTTCAGCATTTGTAAGCTGCGTTAAATTACTGTTTTGAATAGAAGCAACAACATTTTGTAAAGGTTTTTGAGTTTTAGCATCTAATACTTTTCCAGATATTCCTGTAGTAGTTTGGGCAAAAACAAAAAACACTTGCATTACAAATAATGTACTAATAACAAGTTTTTTCATATATTAATTTATAAATTAACCCTTTCTTTTTTATTATAGGTAAAAAGGGAAGGCAAATTTACAAGAATTAATTATATAAAACACAATTATTGCAAATCTTGTGTTAAAAATGACCTTAAATTAACACTGACATTTGTCATAAATGTGGTTTCAATGTATTATCATCATAATTTATTGTTATAAATATCAGATAAATAAACACTTAACTTAATATTATCTTAATTAAAATCGAATAATTAATTTCTTAATTGAAAAGTTGGAATGTATTTACAATATTGTTTTACATTTGTAATCCTAAAATTATTTTAATTTTTGGATTAACTAACTATGAGTTTTATGAAAATAAGAGATTTTTTCGTTGTTTTTTTTGTTGCTTTTTCAATTATTGGTGTTAAAGCCCAACAAAAAAAATTTGCTGTACATACTGTTGCGTTCTATAATTTAGAGAATTTATTTGACACTATTAATAATCCGAATAATGATGAGGAATGGTTGCCATCAGGGGCTCAAAACTGGACTTCGGCAAAATACCATCAAAAATTACATAATCTTGCCAGAGTTTTATCTGAAATTGGAACAGGTGAAAATCCGAATTCCCCAACATTTATTGGTGGTTCAGAAATTGAAAACAGAGGGGTATTGGAAGATTTAATTAAAGAGCCAGCATTAGCCGTTCATGATTATGGGATTGTGCACTATGATTCTCCTGATAAAAGAGGAATTGACGTGGCTTTGTTGTACCAAAAGAAATTCTTCAAACCTACGAGTTCTGTAAATATACCTTTATTAATTTATAGAAATGATTCTAAAATTAAAGAGAAAAATTCAAATGAAACAGCTGAAGATAAAGCCGATAAAGATTTAATTGAGGTTGCTGTTGATAACAGAGTATATACAAGAGATGTGCTTTTAGTAACAGGTCTTTTAGACGGTGAAGAAGTAAATATAATTGTAAATCACTGGCCTTCACGTTCTGGTGGGGAGAAAAAAAGTAGTCCATTCAGAGAAGCTGCAGGAAGATTAGACAGAAAAATTATGGATTCTATTTATAAAATTAACCCAAATGCGAAAATCTTAAATATGGGTGATTTGAATGATGGAACTTATAATAAAAGTGTGAAAGAAGGTGTTGGAGCTAAACTTAAAAAAGAAGAAGTGAAGCAATTTGGCGTTTATAATCCATTTGAAGAAATGGCTGTAAAAGGAAATGCCTCATTATTTTATAGAGACGCAGGAGATATTTTTGATCAAATAATGGTTTCCGAAACATTAATTCAAAAAGATTATTCTTCTTTCAGATATTGGAAAGCTGGAATTTACAACAAACCTTTTATGATTCAAACTACGGGACAATATAAAGGGTATCCGCTCCGACATTCAATTTCAGAACCTGGTTTTAGCGATCACTTTCCAGTTTATCTTTATTTGATTAAAGAAGTAAAATAATATGTAATAAAGGTTAGTTCGCGCTAACCTTTTTTTTATGTAAATTAGCAAGTAATTAAAATCATTATGGCACTTTTAAAACCTTTCAATCTTAATAAATGGATTGGCGAAAACCGTCATCTTCTAAAACCGCCTGTTGGAAACAAGAACATTTATGTTGCTTCCGATGACTATATTGTTATGATTGTTGCTGGCCCAAATGCCAGAAAAGATTACCATTATAACGAAACAGAAGAATTATTCTATCAACTTGAGGGTTCTATAAAAGTACTTGTTCAGGTTGATGGAGAGTGCCAAGAAATGGAACTCCACGCTGGCGATATGTATTTAAATCCAGCCAAAATTCCGCATTCTCCATTGCGTTCCGAAGGCTCGATTGGACTGGTAATTGAAAGAAAAAGAGCTGGAAAAGGTTTTACTGATGGATTGCTTTGGCATTGTGAAAAATGCAATCATAAGCTTTACGAAGTCTATTTTGAATTGCACGATATTGAAAAAGATTTCCTACAACATTATCAGAATTTCTATTCTTCAGAAAAACTACGAACGTGTTCTAATTGCGGAACAGTAATGGAATCTGACGCAAGGTATTTAGGAAAATAATACGCCATTTCTGTTAATTGTTTTTAAATCAACCGTATATTCCCTCTTCAAATTAAACTAAAAAAACGTATTTTTGTAAAATAATATAACAATTCTTAACCAAATAGTTACAATGATAACAATTGCAAATCAATTCGGAATGAAAGAAGCACTTGCACAATTAGGTGTTAAAGCAATAAACAAAGGAACTTCAACAGGTTTAAATAATTTTTCAAATGGAGCGACTTTAGAAAGTTATTCGCCTGTTGACGGACAATTAATTGGTGCCGTAAAATGTACTTCTGTTGAAGATTATGAAAAAGTAATGCAATCAGCAACAACTGCATTTCAAACATTTAAATTAATGCCTGCTCCTCTTCGTGGGGAAATTGTGCGTCAGTTTGGGGATAAATTACGTAAAAACAAAGAAGCTCTTGGGAAATTGGTATCCTACGAAATGGGAAAATCACTGCAAGAAGGATATGGCGAAGTTCAGGAAATGATTGACATTTGCGATTTTGCCGTGGGACTTTCTCGTCAATTGCACGGATTAACAATGCATTCTGAACGTCCAGGACACAGAATGTACGAACAATACCACCCAATGGGAATCGTTGGAATCATTTCTGCATTTAATTTCCCAGTTGCAGTTTGGGCATGGAATACTGCTTTGGCTTGGATTTGTGGAGATGTTTGCGTTTGGAAACCTTCCGAAAAAACACCGCTTTGCGGAATTGCTTGTCAGAATATTATTGCAGAAGTTATCAAAGAAAATAACCTTCCAGAAGGAATTTCTTGTTTGATAAACGGAGATTATAAAGTGGGGGAAATGATGACCAATGACCGTCGCATTCCATTAATTTCTGCAACAGGATCTACACGAATGGGTAAAATTGTGGCACAAGCTGTTGCAGGTCGTCTAGGAAAATCATTATTAGAATTAGGTGGAAACAATGCAATTATTGTTACGCCAGATGCAGATATAAAAATGACTGTAATTGGCGCTGTTTTTGGTGCTGTTGGAACTGCAGGTCAACGTTGTACTTCTACCCGAAGACTGATTATTCACGAAAGTATTTATGATAAAGTAACAGAAGCTATCGTTTCAGCATACAAGCAATTGAGAATAGGAAATCCATTGGATCAAAATAATCACGTTGGACCGCTAATTGATACTTTAGCAGTTGAAATGTACAAAAATGCTTTGGAAAAAGTAGTTGCCGAAGGAGGGAAAATCCTTGTTGAAGGTGGCGTACTTTCAGGTGAAGGTTACGAAAGTGGCTGCTACGTAAAACCAGCAATTGCCGAAGCTAACAATTCATTTGAAATTGTACAACACGAAACTTTTGCACCCGTATTATATTTATTGAAATATTCAGGCGATGTTCATGATGCTATTGCAATTCAAAATGGAGTTGCTCAGGGACTATCATCTGCAATTATGACTAATAATTTGCGGGAAGCCGAATTATTCCTTTCTGTTGCTGGTTCTGATTGTGGAATTGCAAACGTAAACATCGGTACTTCAGGTGCTGAAATTGGAGGTGCTTTTGGTGGTGAAAAAGAAACTGGTGGCGGACGAGAATCAGGCTCTGATGCTTGGAAAGTGTATATGAGAAGACAAACCAATACTATCAATTATACCACAAGTTTACCCTTAGCACAAGGAATAAAATTTGATTTGTAAGAAAATAAACCCTACAAAAAAGTCCGATTTGAAATTCAAATCGGACTTTTTTTATTTAATAGAAATCATTACAAATTGAAACTCATTCCAATATTAAATACAAATTGGTTGTTTAGTTTTTCATAACCTACCAAATTCGTTTTATAACTTGCTATTGGTATTCCAGCCTCGCTAAATAATCCGAAACCATCTGTAAAGAAATATCTAAAACCAAGATGAGCGCCAAAATTTCGCATTCCCAAATCTAAACCTGGGTAAATATCCATAGACTTATCCATTTTAAATACATTTCCAATATTTGCATTAAATCTTGCTTTTATATCTACTCTGTCTAAAAATTCTAAATTATACCCTGAAATGTTATTAGTAGATAATAAATAATTTCCAGAAACTCCAAAAGACATGTTTTCTCCAATTCCAAAATCTGTGGAAACAAAAATTCCTGTTCCTCCATTTTGAACGTTAGCGCCAACTTGCATTTTAATATCCCCTTTCCCTTTATATCCTTGCGCATTTATTAAAGTTGCCGAGAATACAAATAGTAAAACAATTATTTTTTTCATCTTTTTATTTTAAAATAGTAATATCAAATATAGTTACTTCACACTAATTTCTACCTTTTTCATCAGGATATAATTCGGGTAAAGGGTCGCTTTGCCAAAATTCTTTCGTTTCTATATCCAAAATTGTCAAGGGGCCAAGAAAAGCAGCACCTGTATCTACATTCCAAACGTTCGCCATTAGAACGGGAATGGTTTCACCGATTTTAGTTACGGGAGTGTGACCAATATAAATTTCATTATATAATGTGAGTCGTTTTGGATACAATATGTTATCATTTTTCATGGATTTGTCCAATGCCAACGCCGTTTCCCAAAGTGTTCGTTCCCAATAAAACATTTTATGAAAATGCTCGTGCATTACTCCGTTCATACTTGTAAAACCAGCATGAACAAACAATCTATTATTAGAATCTATATGATAATTGACTAAATTCTGTAAAAAATCAATGTGTTTTTGTTTGGTAATTTCGTCCACATTGGCGTAAGCCAAAACCGTAGCACCGCCTCCATGTTCATACCACAAAGGATTATCATGATGGTTTTGAAGCCAATGCAATGCCAATTCATCATGGTTTCCCCGAATGAAAACACAAGTCTGGTTTTTGCCCAATTCGATTAAAAAATCCAATACTTGTGGCGATTCACTCCAGCCGTCCACATAATCTCCAAGAAAAATTAAAGTATCCTTGGATGTGACACTCGCTTTTTCAAGAATTTGATGCAGGGCGCGCAATCCGCCGTGGATGTCTCCGATTACTAACGTTCTTTTCATTGGTATAAATTCATATACAAAAGTAAAAAAAACGAATCAGTTATTTTTCAAAAACACCATATTAAGTAGTTAACTGCTATTATTGTGGAGAGGATAATAGAAACGGAAATGTCTTAGAGCAGTTCTTTAGTTATTTGGAAGTCTAAGCGGTCTATATTGCGTGAGGGATTGCAGCGAAAATCCTTTGTAGAACGAAGTGAAACAAAGATTGTAGCGGAATGCCCGACCGAGTTTAACGATTGCTTCATTCTTAGCAATGACTTTTTAAACGAGGGCACGCCCAAAAAAAATCCGCATTGTAGCGGATTTGATAAGAATAAAATGAAGTTAAACTTTCATGATTTCGGCTTCTTTAACGACTAAAAGTTCGTCAATTTTGCGGATGAAACTATTGGTTAAATTCTGAACTTGTTCTTCGGCACTTTTGCAAATGTCTTCTGAAGTTCCTTCTTTTTCTAATTTTTTAATATCTGAATTGGCGTCTTTTCGTACATTTCGAACTCCAATTTTGGCATCTTCGGCTTCTACTTTTGCTTGTTTGGCTAAATCACGACGGCGTTCCTCGGTTAAAGGCGGCACACTAATAATGATTACATCGCCATTATTCATTGGGTTAAATCCGATATTTGCAACCATAATTGCTTTTTCAATTACTTGCAACATGTTTTTTTCAAACGGCTGTAAAGTGATTGTTCTTGCATCTGGAACGCTAATTTTTGAAACTTGTGAAAGCGGTGTTGCAGCGCCATAATAATCCACAAAAACACTTCCCAACATTGCCGGTGAAGCTTTTCCTGCACGAATATTTAGAAATTCTTTTTCTAAATGCGCAATAGAACCTTGCATCGATTCTTCCGTACTATCTAATATAAATTCAATTTCTTCAGTCATTTTTCTTTATTTTTTGCTTTTTGAGCAAGCCTTATATTTTAACTATTGTTCCGATATTTTCGCCTTCGCAAATTTTCAATAAGTTTCCTTCTTTGTTCATATCAAAAACTACGATTGGCAATTTATTTTCTTGGCTAAGTGTGAAAGCCGTTGAATCCATTACGTTTAAGCCTTTTTTGATAACATCGTCAAAAGAAATAGTATCGAATTTTGTAGCATTTGCATCTTTTTCAGGATCTGCAGAATAAATTCCGTCAACGCGTGTTCCTTTCAAAATTACATCAGCGTGAATTTCTACACCTCTCAAAACGGCAGCAGTATCTGTAGTAAAATATGGATTTCCTGTTCCTGCACCAAAAATTACAATTCGCCCTTTTTCAAGGTGACGAACGGCTCTTCTTTTTATATATGGTTCTGCAATTGCCTCGATTTTCAAAGCGGTTTGCAAACGTGTTAACATTCCTTTTTCTTCCAATGCGCCTTGCAACGCCATTCCATTGATAACGGTAGCAAGCATTCCCATGTAATCGCCTTGAACGCGATCCATTCCGTTACTTGCACCTGCAACGCCTCTAAAAATATTTCCACCGCCAATTACAATTGCAATTTCGACTCCCTTAGCGTGAATTTTCTTGATTTCTTCGGCATATTCAGCCAATCTCGCTGGGTCAATTCCATATTGTCTTTCGCCCATTAGCGCTTCGCCACTTAATTTCAGAAGAATTCTTTTGTATTTCATAATTT
>CANINJ010000025.1 GCA_947468985.1 Bacteroidota bacterium | reverse complement strand
GTGATTAAAGTTTGTCCTTTGTACAGTAATAAATCTTTAAAATAATTTGGAGACAAAACAATATTTTGTTCTTTATTTAGAACAATATCTCCACCATCATAATTAGGAACTATTTGAGGATTTACATTGGCACCTGTAAAATCTGGAGTAGTATCAAAATGAGATACAAACCCAATTGTTGGAACTTCGTGCGCCACATTACTCGGCAAAGTAGCCATTATATAGGCGTTTTCATCAATGGTAACGTCTTCCAAACCAATTGCTTTTAATTCTTCAACTAATTTATTTGCTAAAACCCACTGCTTTTCAGTACTTGGAGTAGTTGTAGAATTTGGATCTGATTCAGTATCAATAATTACATAACTAATGAAACGGTCTATAATATGTTGCATAATATTTCTTTTTAATGAGTCGCAAATATACTGATTATTTAGGAATCAATTAAAAGACAATTGCCAAATATTAGGTGTTGATTTTCAAATTATTGATTCAAATTTGCTTGATAAAGTTCGGGATGAAAGAAGTGTTTTACTTTAGATATTACCTGATTAGATGTCATATATCCTGCAGTTTCAACCAATTTTATATTATTGGTGTTGATTGTTCTGTCTTGCAATATTTTCTGTTCCAATTTCAATTTGGTATCTGATGGGCCAATAATGTAAAGTTCATCTGATTTATAGACTTGCATCAAAACATCTTTCAGAAAATGATTGATTTCGGCTTTTCTTTTTTCTTCAAATTTTTTCTCGCTACTGCTATGATGAATTCCATCAAATGTGCCTTTGTTTCCTTCATTTACATGGTAAATTCTATTTTCTACATCAGATTCTATTTCTGTAATTTTTTCATTTTCGCCTTCCAATGTTACAATAATTGCTTTGGAAAGATCAATCCAGATTCCTGTTTGTTTTTTCATGATTTTATTTATTTTTAAGTTAAAAACTATTTAAATAATATAATACCGAGGGAAATATACGATTTCTGATTTATTCAAATTTAGATTGAAGAGGTAGTCCTAAAAAGTTTTCGGATAGTACAGAAATCCCTTATAAATTTACGAATTATATTTAGTATATGTATTTATTTTTGATGTATTTATTTGAAATAAATGAAGCCCAAATCATCCGTTTTTTAATAACGATTCCTCAAATAAATTACTCTCAATTTGAAATTTACTTTGCTCATTTTCAAAGGTGTTTTCATACGTTAATCGCGCCATCAGATAACTTACCGTTGATTCTGCACCTTGATTCAAATTGACGTTGGTTTCTTCTAATCCATCAAAACAACCGCCCGTGCAAGGATTGTAAATAATTTGGTTCAAATGATTGTTTCCTAAAAACCAATTCATCGCATTTTTCATTTTGTGTTTGTACTTTTCTTCTTCAAAAACAGTATAAAATTTGCTTAAAGCAAGAATAGTATAGGAAACATCAATGGGTTGTTCGCCACCAATTTCAGGAGTATTGGACGCTAATTGTGCTGGACTTGTACCTTTATGCAACCATGTTTTGTTAGAAATTACACGGATTCCATTTTCATTAAATGTCAATTTTAGTAAAAAATCAAAGGACGATTTTGCAATTTCTTTGTAAACAATTTCACCAATTGCCAACCAAGCGCACAATAATGCTTCCGATAAAATACTATTCGCATACGTAAGATAGCTTTCAAACCAATGCCATTCTTCATCCGATTCATGACGGTACATTTGCACCAATCGATTGGCTAATTCAGTAATTAATTCAATGTCTTGGTTTGATTTACTTCTTTTTGAACGGTAGTACAACCCTTTGATTATAAACGCCATTGCTCTTGTAGAATGAATTTTATTGATGCTTTTTATAGCCATTTTTAAAATTGCTTCTGCTTCAAAAACCATTTGTTCAGGAAGCAAATCGCCACAATAAACAAGGTATCCTAAAGCCCAAATTGCACGTCCATTTGCGTCAGCGAGATTGGTTGTATTGTTTTGTTTTGTGAATTTTTCATCTTCATCTACATAGTTTAAAAAATAGCCTTCAGGTTGCAAGCAAAATTTTATAAAACGGAAATAAATGGAAATGTAATCTATAGCGTTTTTGTCATTTGTAACTTCTAAATACTGACACATTGCGACCAAAGCTCTGGCATTGTCATCTAAGGTATAACCAGAATCAATATCGGGATGGTTCAATTTTGAAAACTGAATCATTCCAAAATCAGTCGTTAATTTTTTAATATGATTGAGATTAATTTCAGGAATTGAGTAGTTTAACAGTTTTAATTTATCGCCCATTTTTTCAAACAATTTTGCATGTGCAATCGCTGCATTTTCCCAAGAAGTTGCCGCCATTTTATGCAAGCCATTTAAACTGTTTTTATTTCTTAAATCTTCGTCTGCCAATAATTTGTTTACGGCTGTTGCCAATTGGGGCGCGTTTTCAAAATCAAAATTCAATCCGCTTCCGTGTAAAACTTCATTTACGTGAGGAATTGGTGTAGAAACTATAGAACAACCACAGCTAATTGCATACGCAAATGTGCCACTAACCGTTTGATTCGGATTTTTTGAAGTAAATAAATAAATATCGGTAAGCTGTAAATATTCCAATAAATCATGCAACGGCAAAAATGAATTTATAAATTGAACGTGATTTTCCAGCCCCAAAAGGTTTACCTGTTCCACCAAATTATTTCTATAAATTTCGCCTTCCTCTTTTACTACCGTTGGATGTGTTTTTCCAATAATCAAAAAAAGCACATCAGGATTTTGAGCAATAATTTCAGGTAACGCGCTCAAGGAAGTTTCTATATTTTTTCCAGAACTCAATAATCCAAAAGTAGAAAGTATCTTTTTTTGAGAAAAGCCATATTTCTCTTTTAGAAAATCACGGTCTAAGTGTTGCACCAAATGCGTTCCATGCGGAATAACTTCAATTTTATGTGATGGAATTTCATAGTCATTTGTCAATAATTTTGATGATAATTGCGTCATTACAACTACATAATCCGCAGCATTTGAAAGTTGTTGTACTTTTAATTTGATTGCAGCATCAGGATTTGGTAAAACGGTGTGAAATACCATCGCAATTGGTTTTGTAATGGATTCTAAAAATTGTGTAAATGCTAATTCATTGTTTTTAAACAATCCAAATTCATGTTGAATCATCACAATTTGAATGGCGTTATTGCTATTTATTTTAGCGGCAAGTTTCACAAATTCCTCTTCGTGATCTGTATCGAGAAGGTATTTTATGGTATTGGAATATTGATGCTTCACATTATCCGATTCAACGGGACAAATTTCAATTTTAAAAGAATGATTGAATTTGTTTTCCAATGCTTTTATCAAATCTTCAGAATAGGTTGCAATGCCACATTCTCTTGGTGTGCAGGAGGAAATAAAAAGAATTTCGGGTAAATTAGTATCGGTTTCAAGAAAATGTATTCTACTTTTAGATTTCATAATTTGGTTTTCAATTGATAAAGGATTGGAACAAATGGCGGAATTAGTTTCATTTTTCATCGGGAGTTTTATTTAGCAAAAGTTCTTCAATGAGTTCAGATAAACTGACAGATGCGCATCCGATATATTTGTCTGCCGCACCATAATAAATGTATAAAGTATCGTCAAATAGGGCAGTGCCTGTCGGGAAAACCACATTATCAACCACGCCGTGAACTTCCCATTCATATTCTGGTTCGAATAATGCATACGGCAATCTTGCAACTTCTTTTTGTGGATTATGCAAATCTAGTAATGCGGCACAAGCAGAATACACATAGCCTTCGGGCGTATCGTGAACCCCGTGGTATATCAAGAGCCAACCTTCTTCTGTTTCAATTGGTGGGCAACCACCGCCTATATAACTGGCTTCAAACTCTTCATGAACAGGATCCATAACAATATGAAGGTGCATGTTTAGAAAGTAGTCTTCCCAGAACAAATCAGTTAAATCACTCAATTCATATACGCCTACGATTTGAATTCCTGGGCGAATGCGATGCAAGAAAAAGAGTTTTCCATTGATTCTTCGAGGAAAAAAGATGACATTTTTATCCCATAAGAAAATATTTTCTTCGGGTTTGAAATGCCGTACTTGTCGAAAATACTTTGGATTTACTTCGCCAGAACATTCAGCAAGAAACTTAAATCTATCGTAAGGAATTTGTGGCACAACCAATCCGTTTCTTTCGAAATGTTCCAAATCATGGGATGTTGCTAAGGCACCAAGCGCATTAATTCCATCATAAGCCGTATAGGTCATGTAATGTAAATCGTTGATTTTTACAATTCTTGGATCTTCGACGCCTTGCGATTCATATTCAAAATGAGGCACTAAAACGGGTGTGTTGCGTCGTTCTTTTATGGTTAAGGGACCGTCTAATTCGCAATAGCCAATAGAGGAATAATTTCCGGTTCTAACGGCTCTGTAAAATATATGAACTGTGTTTCCTTCCTTTATAACTGCGGGATTCAAAACGGCTTCGTCTTCAAAACCAAGTTCTGTTTTGGTTAGAATAATCCCTTCTTTTTTTACGGTAATCATAAGTATTTGATTTAGAATTATAAAGATTTCTATCTCAAATATATTTGATTTATTTACGAACTTATAGTATTATCGTTGTACTGCATTGAATTCCATTTTATTGGTTTAACTGTGCAAGAAATTGTTAAAATAAAAGGTGTTTTAGGGTTTATTCGGGTAGTTGTTGTTTTGCTACATTTTTAAGAGAGTACAAAAAAATATATGGAGAGTAGTCTTAAATGCCAACGTTATGCCGCTTGGCGATGTGGCGGATTAAGGAAGCCTAAACTTGCGGTTAAGGACTGACTTTGCAAGTACAAAACCAACTTAAAATTAAGCCTAAACCCGCCATATTGCCAAACGGCTGTTAGCGGTTCGTGCTTTTAATTTCAAGTATTTGTTTTTCATTGTTTAGTTCGTACTTAAATTCAGATAGTAATTCTTTGTATGTCGAATTAAACTTTTCCCTTAAAGTTCCTTTAATTAAATCACTTCTGTTTATTGGCGGTAAATTCTTTGGCCAATTTAATGTTATTTTATATAGTTCAAAATTATCTACTAACCATTTTTTTTTACAAAAATCAAGGTTGTTAATTTCAGCTAAAGCTTTTAGATAATTGTCTTCTTCCAACATTTTTTTTTGGTAATAATCGTATCGCTTAATTTTAATTACAAAGGATTAAAAATAGAATTTATCTTCAAAATCCGGAAGATTTTCCATTTGTTTAATTAGGTTAAAGAATATCCCTCTATAATCTTCAACTTCTCGGTCTCTTGGATTATGTCCGTTTCTACCATTGTGTAGTTCTTTAATAAACCCTTCAATTTTTCTTCCCAACTTATTTCGACAATAGCAATATGCAAATGTTCCGAAGGTATGTTGAATGCCAACATAAAAATAACCACTATTTTCGTTTCCTATATTAACAGGAAATTTATATTCTAAAAACTCACCGTCATTTTTTGCTAATTCTAAATGAGTAGTCTCAAAATTTAAAAATGATAATTCTGATTTGTGAGCTTGATTTGTATAGTTTACAAAGTTTGGATAAATGGATAACAAGCCTCCTCTTTGTAAAACGTTAATTTTCACATCTTTTCGGTCATTATTAAAAAAATAAAATATCAAAATGATAATAACAATTATGATTAAGGCGATTGACATATTTTATTTATTAATTTTATTGAAGTAAAACTTTTCTATTTCATTAAAGATTCCTCTTTTTTCTATTATTTCTTGATATTCCTCTTTTAAATCATATTGCATTATTAATTCAAATAGCATTGAAGAAATCTGTGTTGAACTCCATGCAATTGTTACATATTTAAATCCTGATAGTTCTGGAATAAAACATTTAAACCCGACATCTAGATTTTCAAACTCTTGATTATCCTGAATTTTTTTGATATGATACATTGCTAAATATAAAATTTGCATTCTAGCTTCGTCATAATTAAGTTTATTAACTAATTCTAGATTTTTACATAGATATCCTACGTAGTTTGCGTAGTTTACTACAGCAGCTCCTTTAGTGTTTTTAAATAGTCCAAACATTTTTTAAATTTAAATTACCATTAATAATTTCTTTATATTTTTTACTCTACATATTACCCAATCTAATTTCCGATCAAATTACAGCTTGGAGAATAGGTTTCAGATATTCGGAATACTCTTTTAATGATTCCATAAAAGTATCATCAAGATTTATATTGTACAGATTAATATTCATCATTACTTTAATAGCATTCGCTGAAATTGTATGATTAATAGCTTCCCTATTAAGATTTACTAGCTCTTCTAGTTTATCACCCTTCTTATATTCTCCTCTTGTATAAAAACCATGCTTTATTCTTTTAATAAGTAAAGTGAAAGTGTGGTCTGAAAAAGAAAGCATAGCTTGTTCATCAGTATTATTTTCGTAAATCAATTTTTTATCATTAGAAATTTGTTTTTCTAACGCCATCATTGTTTTGTGGATATCTTCTGCTGTTCTTTCTTGTTCGTAGTTCATAGTTTTAGTTTATTGCATTAAGTTATTGAATTCTCCCATAGTCTTTAGCATGACCGCTAACGTTCCGGCGCTTGGCGAGGTTGCGAACTTCGTAACCGTTTATTTTCTGTTGAAGATAAAATTTCTTACGGAACGCAAACGTGAATTTACCACAAAATTCGCAATCTTGCCAAACGGCTGTTAGCGGTTCGTGCATTATCTTTTCTGTTTATCATCAAATAATTTCACATATTACTTTCCGATATTTTAAAATGGAAGAATGTCTAAGTTTATGGAATCATTAGATTCTACTACAATTATAGTTAGTCGAGAATGAATATGTACCGAGTCGTAAAATTTATATTGCTGAACATTTTTATTCTCCGGGTCGGGTAATTTTATTTTTAAAAGCAATTCTCCTTCCGACATTTTTCTTGAAGTAGAAAGAATGTATTTGAAGAATTTATAAAAGGTTTCTTTATCTGGAAAATCGGTGGTAACCTTATCTGATGAAAGGAATGGCTTAAAATAACTTGGACGAGACTTGACAGATGCTTTTATTAATGCTTCTTTAATATTTTCAATTGAATTCATATTTTAGTTCCAAATAATTATTTACTTTTTGCTGAATTTCCCTTTTATTATACTTTTAAATTTCTAAAAACATCTATTGAATATTTAGAAACAATAAATTTTAACACTTATCAATATTCCTTTATCTTTCCACTAATAAATAACGTGCATTTGAATGTAACCGATGTTAGAATAAGAACTTATTTCTCTTTATAATTTGAATTTATTTATTTTGTTTTATTTATATTAAAATAACTTCAAAATATTTAGCTACATTGTTATTTCCTAAACATTACTAAACGGCTGTTATGGGCAGATTTTCTTAAGTTGTTTTGTTAATTGAAATATTTGTTTATTTTTTTTTCATTCGCTATATATTTCTCTATTACTTGAGATAATGGACCATTATTTTTAATGTCTTCATATTCATTTTGTAGTTCAAATAGACCTATAAGCATATGCAATTTAGTGATTGTTTGATTCCAAGCATACATTATTGTAATTTTATTTGAACTAATTCCATTAACTCTAAATACGGCTTCTAATTCCCAACCATACTTATCCATTCTATTTATAATCTCTTTATTTGCAAAATATGCAAGGCTTAATATTTCTAACTTATAATTGTCTTTTAATCTTATCAAATCGGCTTCACTTTTTTCAAAAAGTGGTTGCAATTCATTAATTTTAATAAACATTTCTCCAAAAGAATTTGCTAGTTTATTAAACTCATTCCCTAATTTAAAAAAATTCATCATTGTTATATTGTTTTAATTTTTATCATATATTCTTTATTCTGCGTTAGCATGACCGCTAACTAGTATATATGCGCTACAAAGTAGCGTCAATCACCCCGAATTTGGGTAGATTGTCGCTACTCACTAGCGTATTTTGTTCAAATATAGTTATTACATATTACAAATCGTCAAAAGGACTTTTTATTTGTTGAATGCTTTTTGTACTCACATGGGTATAAATTTCAGTAGTCTTGCTACTGCTATGACCTAACAGGAACCTCCACAATCATCAACTACCAACCACCAACTACCTTCTCCGCTTGTATTCTAAATTTTTCAGTAGTTTTTTAAATCGTGGTCCTGGTCGATACACTATTGAGGCGCTACTGACATTCTTAGTACTAACTTCTTCGGCGGTGTCGCTTGAAGTTCCTTTGACGCTTATTTGAAAAGAACCCAAATGTCCTAATCGCACAATGTTTCCGTCTTGCAAGGCTTTTGAAATGTGGTGTACCAAACTGTAAACTACCGCTTGACAATCGGTTTCGGTTAGGGTAGTGCTGGTTGAAATTTGTTCTGTGAGTTGGTCTAAATCAATGATACCGGATTGAACGGCTCTCGGGAAATATCGCAAAGATCCATTTGTGTTTACAGGAATAATTTTTCCTACTGCGATAATTGGAACTGCCATAATGTATTTGTTTTTGTTGGTTCGTACTTTGTTTGAATCTTATCTTGACAAAGATAATGATATAACCTGACGCTACTACAAAATGACTGCAGTCATTTGAATAAACGACTGCGGTTAAATGCTAAAACGACTGCAGTCAAATAGTGTAATGACTGCAGTCGTTTTATTGGTTTGTCCTTACGTTCTATTTGGCTTGACCTGACGGGGTGTTAAAAATGTCTTGCTTAAGGATGTTTTATTTGGTTATTCGTTAATTTGGTTATTCGGGAAATCTAAAATCGCAATTATTAAATCGAGGTTTGCGCGAGGGATGGCAGTGGAAATCCCACGTCATTGCGAGGAGGCACGACGTGGCAATCTCGTGGATTGCAGCGAACAGCCCGACCTCGTTTAGAACAGATTGCTTCGTACCTCGCAATGACGTAAACGAGGGCGCGCCCAAAAAAAATCATTTAGAAGTGGTTACCTTTTCTCAATCCATTTTCGGGCATTGACAAAAGCTTCGTGCCAAGGGGACACTTCGTCTGTGCGGTTTTTGGGGTAATTAGCCCAATTCCATTGGAAAGTTGAACGCTCAATGTGCGGCATCATTACCAAATGTCTTCCCGTTTTATCGCAAAGCATGGCGGTATTGTAATCGGAACCATTTGGATTTGCTGGATAATCTGAATAGGAATATTTAGAAACGATATTGTAATTTTCTTCAGCCAAAGGCAAATTAAATTTTCCTTCGCCATGAGAAATCCAAACGCCCAAAGTGCTTCCCGCCAATGTGGACAACATTACGGAATTGTTTTCTTGAATGGTCACGGATGTAAAGGCACTTTCGTGTTTGTTTGACGTGTTGTGTTTCATTTTTCCATGAACTTCATGCTCTGGATTGATGACTTCCAACTCCATGAATAACTGGCAACCGTTACAAATTCCAACGGATAACGTGTCTTCTCTTTTGAAGAAATTATCTAAGGCTGTTTTTGCTTTTTCATTATATAAAAAGGCTCCCGCCCAACCTTTGGCTGAACCTAAAACATCTGAATTTGAAAAACCTCCAACGGCTCCAATGAACTGAATTTCCTCTAAATTTTCACGTCCCGAAATCAAATCGGTCATGTGAACATCTTTTACATCAAAACCAGCCAAATACATTGCATTTGCCATTTCACGTTCTGAATTACTTCCTTTTTCACGGATAATTGCCGCTTTTGGACGTGGTTTTGTCGAATCAATTACTGGTTTTTTCCCTGTGAAATGAGTTGGAAAAGTATAGTGTAAAGGTTGGTTTTTATAATTCTCAAAACGGGCTTTCGCCATTCCGTTTTTAGATTGTTTTTGATCTAATAAATACGATGTTTTGTACCAAATATCTCGGTATTTTTTTATGTCGAATGTCAAATGTCCAAAGTCTAAGGTAGCTTCATTGGTAACTTTACCTAATTTATGAAAAGTGATATTATTTGATTTCAATTTACTTTCTATAACAGCATCATTTTTCGCTTGGAAAACAATTCCGATATTTTCAGAAAACAATATTTTAATTAAGTCTTTTTCTTTAAAACTTGAGAAATCAATTTTAGCTCCCAAATTAATATCTGCAAAGCACATTTCTAATAAAGTAGTAATTAATCCGCCACTTCCAATATCGTGACCAGCAATAATTTCGTTTTCTAAAATTAACTCTTGTATTGAATTGAATGCAGTTTTAAAGAATTTTGAATCTTTAATTGTTGGTGTTTCCGTTCCAATAGTTGTTAATATTTGTGCAAATGAAGTACCACCTAATTTATAATTGTCTTGGGAAAGATTGATATAATAAATGGAACCGCCTGTCATTCCATCGCTATGGAATCTCAAAACTGGTTCGACTACTTTTTTTATGTCAATACAATTTCCACCTGCCGAAATGATTACCGTTCCGGGCGCAATTACTTCGTCATTTGGATATTTTTGTTTCATCGAAAGTGAATCTTTTCCCGTTGGAATATTGATTCCTAATTCGATTGCGAAATCAGAACAACTCTTTACAGCAGCATACAAACGGGCATCTTCACCTTCATTTTTACACGCCCACATCCAATTGGCAGATAACGAAAGTCCATTCATTCCGTTTTTTATTGGTGCCCAGATAATATTTGATAATGCTTCTGCAATTGCCGTTCTGGTTCCTGCTATTGGGTCAATTAACGACGCAATTGGCGAATGTCCAATAGAAGTTGCAATTCCTTCTTTTCCTAAATAATCCAATGCCATTACACCGCAATTATTTAATGGCAATTGCAAAGGTCCTGCACATTGTTGTTTGGCAACTTTTCCACCCACACAACGATCGACTTTATTGGTCAGCCAATCCTTGCAAGCAACGGCTTCTAACTGCAATACTTGCTCTAAATAGGTTGAAATTTTATCTTGGGAATAGACTAATTCTGAGTAATTTCGGGTAATGGTTTTGTCAGTCATAACCACTTTTGGGGAACTTCCAAACATATCTTCCAAAGCAAAATCCATAGGTTTTTGACCTGTAGTTTTTGATTCAAATGTAAAGCGATTGGTATCCGTAACATCGCCAACTTGGTACATTGGTGAACGTTCTCTGTCGGCTATTTTTTGAAGTAATTCAATGTCTTTTGGTGCGATTACCAATCCCATTCTTTCTTGAGATTCGTTTCCAATAATTTCCTTTGCGGAAAGCGTTGGGTCACCAATCGGTAATTTGTCTAAATCGATTAAGCCTCCAGTTTCTTCAATTAATTCTGAAAGGCAATTCAAATGTCCTCCAGCTCCGTGATCGTGAATGGAAACAATTGGATTTAAGTCGCTTTCAACCAATCCACGAATGGCGTTTGCAGCTCTTTTTTGCATTTCTGGGTTCGAGCGTTGAATAGCATTCAATTCAATTCCAGAACTAAAAGCACCAGTATCTGCTGATGAAACTGCTGCTCCACCCATTCCGATTCTATAATTATCGCCACCTAAAATCACGATTTTATCGCCTGCTTTTGGCTTTTTCTTGATGGCTTGGTCTAATTTTCCGTACCCAATTCCACCCGCTTGCATAATGACTTTGTCGTATCCTAATTTGCGGTTATTTTCATCGTGTTCAAATGTTAAAATAGAACCCGTAATTAAGGGTTGCCCGAATTTATTTCCAAAATCAGAAGCGCCATTGGATGCTTTTATTAAAATATCCATTGGGGTTTGATACAGCCATTTTCTTTCTTCCATTCCGTTTTCCCAAGGTTTATTTTCAGATAAACGAGAATAAGATGTCATATAAACCGCTGTTCCAGCCAATGGTAATGAACCTTGTCCACCTGCTAATCGGTCACGAATTTCTCCGCCAGAACCTGTTGCCGCTCCATTAAAAGGTTCAACAGTTGTTGGGAAATTATGCGTTTCTGCTTTTAATGAAATTACAGAATCGAAATCTTTGGTTTCATAGAAATCAGGTTTGTCAGCACTTTTGGGTGCAAATTGCTGCACTCGTGGTCCTTTTACAAACGCCACATTATCTTTGTAAGCAGAAACAATATCGTTTGGATTTTCAGCAGATGTTTTCTTGATTAATTTGAATAGGGAAGAAGGCATTTCTTC
>CANINJ010000024.1 GCA_947468985.1 Bacteroidota bacterium | reverse complement strand
ACTTGGATGCAAGAAAAACACATTAATGATGTTCTTGCAACAGGAAAATTTTCATCGGCACGAATGGTCAAAGTTTTAATTGAAGAAGAAATGGGTGGAGTTACCTATTCTATTCAATATACAACGGAAAATAAAGAAACATTGCAACGTTATTACGATGAAGATGCGCCTCGATTAAGAGAGGAAGCTTTGGCGTTATTTGGCGATAAAATGTTGGCATTTAGAACGGAATTAGAATTGATTTCAGAACATTAGTTTCTGGTTTTAGTTGGGGTATCTAACTAAAATCTATAAACTTAAAACCCTATTATGGAAAAAGTAAAAGCAAAAAAACACCTTGGACAGCATTTCTTAAAAGATGAAAGTATCGCAGCAGCAATTGCAAATACTTTAAATTTTGAGGGCTATCAAGACGTGTTGGAAATCGGACCAGGAATGGGAGTTTTAACAAAGTATCTATTGGAAAAGCCAATAACTACTTATGTGATTGAAATTGACACGGAATCGGTGACGTATTTAGACGAAAATTTTCCAAAATTAAAAGATAAAATAATTTCAAAAGATTTCTTGAGATACAATATAAATGAAACTTTTGAAGGCAAGCAATTTGGTATAATTGGGAATTTTCCCTACAATATTTCTACACAAATCGTTTTCCGAACTTTAGAATACCGCCATCAAATTCCAGAATTTGCAGGAATGTTTCAAAAAGAAGTTGCCGAAAGAATTTGTGAGAAAAAAGGCACTAAAGCGTATGGGATTTTATCGGTCTTAGTTCAGGCTTTTTACGATGCAGAATACCTATTCACCGTAGATGAGCACGTTTTTATTCCTCCGCCAAAAGTAAAATCTGGAGTGCTTCGATTACGTCGAAAAGCAGATTATAGTTTGCCTTGTGGCGAAAAATTATTCTTTACCGTAGTAAAAACTGCTTTTCAACAACGTCGAAAAACATTGCGGAATAGTTTAAAAACACTAAATTTGTCGGATAATTTGCGAGAAGACACTATCTTTGACCTTCGTCCAGAACAGTTGAACGTGCAACAATTTATCGAACTCACTCAAAAAATAGAAGCCGATGCAGTTTAAAATCAGCAAAGATTTAATTCAACAAATAGTACAACTCATTCAATCCAAAAATAACCAGCAACTGGAGATTTTATTGAATGACATGCACCATGCTGATTTTGCTGAAATTCTTGATGAAGTTGGAATTGATGAGGCAACCTATATCTTTCAGGTTTTAGACAGTGAAAAAACCGCTGAAATTCTTCTTGAACTTGATGATGATTTACGGGAAAAAATATTAAGTCGACTTTCTTCCAAAGAAATTGCGGAGGAATTAGATGAATTAGAGACTAATGATGCTGCAGATATTATTGGGGAACTTTCCAAAGATAGAAAAGCGGAAGTAATCTCTGAGCTTCAGGATATTGAACATGCAAAAAGCATTGTCGATTTGCTTCGGTATCATGAAGATACTGCGGGTGGAATTATGCACAAAGAGTTGGTGAAAGTCAATGAAAATTGGAATGTTCTAACTTGTGTAAAGGAAATGCGAATTCAAGCCGAAAACATTTCCAGAGTACATTCTATTTATGTAGTCGATGATGAAAACAAACTTAAAGGACGTTTGTCTTTAAAAGATTTGCTAACAGCTTCAACAAAAACACCTATTAAAGAGTTTTATATTAGCAAATTACACTTTGTAGATGTAGAAACCCCAGAAGAAGAAGTTGCCCGAATAATGGATAAATATGACTTGGAAGCCATTCCTGTTGTAGATGAATTAGGGCGATTAGTTGGACGCATTACCATTGACGATATTATTGATGTTATAAAAGAAGAAATAGAAAAAAGAGATACCGAAGACATTCAAAAGTTTGGGGGTTTGGAGGCACTTGATTTGCCTTATGTGCAAACACGACTTTTTGAAATGGTGAAAAAACGAGCCACTTGGCTTGTCGTACTCTTTCTTGGCGAATTATTTACCGCTTCAGCAATGGGCTTTTTTGAAGGAGAAATCAACAAAGCAATTGTTCTTACCATGTTCATTCCATTAATTATTTCCAGCGGTGGTAACTCAGGTTCGCAGGCCGCAACGTTGATTATTCGTGCTATGGCGTTAAAAGAATTAGATTTGAAAGATTGGTGGTATGTAATGAAAAAAGAAATCGCATCTGGATTTTTATTAGGCTCTATACTTGGAATTGTTGGATTTATTAGAATTCTAATATGGCAGAATTTAGGAATTCATGATTATGGGGTATATTGGCTTTTTATTGCAATGACAGTTGCCGTTTCTCTAGTTTTTATAGTTTTATGGGGAACACTTTCGGGCTCTATGATTCCTTTTTTATTGAAAAAACTTAAATTAGATCCCGCAACATCATCGGCTCCTTTTGTGGCAACTTTAGTAGATGTAACAGGATTAATTATTTACTTTTCAATAGCGATGCTATTCTTGAATGGCAAATTATTATAGCGTTCAAAAGATTAAAATTCAAATCATCGGAGGCGGAAATTTCAGCTCCTCAATAATAAAACTTCCCTAAGAAAATCAAAGAATAAATAGCTTCATTATTTGGGCATTACCCCCACTTCCACTGGCGTTACAGTGGCGGTCGGGCTTCCCGCTACAAGTCCTCGCCAAGTTCCGCTTCGCTCCACTTGTCTGTGGGCTTTTCGCTATAATCCCTAATGCAGGGAACAGATTTAAGAATTGTGATTTAAAATTTCCAAAAAAGAAAAAGAAATTAGAAATCATTTTAAATTGGACTACGTTTGTTTTTTATTAACTTGGTCAAAAATAATTTCTTTTTATGATGATTGAAATCGAGCGCAAATTTTTAGTTACTTCGGATGTTTTTAAAACGGTGGCTTTTGCAAAAAATGAAATTGCTCAAGGCTATTTAAACTCAACGCCAGAGCGAACTGTTCGTGTTCGGATTAAAGGGAATTCGGGATTTATTACGGTTAAAGGGAAGGGAAATGCTTCGGGAATGTCACGCTTTGAATGGGAAAAAGAAATTGCATTATCGGATGCAAAATCACTTTTGGAATTGTGTGAAAGTGGCGTAATTATGAAAACTCGTTACGAAATTAAAGTTGGAAACCATGTTTTTGAAGTGGATGAATTCTTTGGAGAAAATGAGGGTTTAGTTGTTGCCGAAATAGAATTGCGATCGGAAACAGAATCTTTTGAAAAACCAAATTGGTTAGGAGCTGAAGTTACCAACGACCAACGGTATTATAATGCGTATTTGAGTAAAAACCCTTTTAAAAATTGGAGAAAAAACTAATTTATTTTTCTATTACTTCAATCTTAACTAATAAAATGCCACTATTTTTATTGGATGCAATTTCCATAAACGCCCGTTTTGTTAAATCAATTTCGCGCCCTCTCGAAAATGGCCCTCTATCAATTACCTCAACAATAACAAATTTTTCATTTTCCTCGTTAGTGATTTTAAGCTTAGTTCCAAAAGGTAATTTCCGATGTGCCGCAGTATATTTATTATTATCAAATCGAATGCCACTTGAGGTTTTTTTTCCATTGAATTTATTAGCATAATAAGAAGCGTGTGCCTTTGTTTTGAAAGCTTTTAATTTTAAAATAGGTTTTGGTTTTACTGTATCCGCAACTACAATTTTGGTTTTAACGGTGTCAACAACTGCTTTTGGATTCGTGATTTTAGATTTTTTTTGTGCTTGTACTGAAGTTCCAATTAATAAAAAAAAGGTGCTTAAAATAATATAGTAAAATTTTAATTTATGTTGAACCATAATTAATTATTTAAATAGTTTTCAATTTTCATTGATAATATAAAGAATTAAAGCCCTAATCTAGGGCTTTAATTTTAATTTTTAGAACCATAAATTCCAAGGGATTCTACTTAATATTAGTAGTAAACCCAGCGTATAATAGATTGAAAATGTTTTGAATTTTGATTCGCTGGTGGTTAATTTTTTATGTTTTACCCAACCAATTGTAATCAATGCAATTGCAATTAAATTGATTAGCGGATGTTCTAACGAAGTCAATCGGTTTGCTTTATCAAGCATATCTCCAAAAACTTTAGATCCGAATGGCGATACAAAATACAAAATCAATCCTACTAATAATTGTGTGTGTGTTCCTATCAATCCAAAAATCGCAATTTTTCTGTCTTTGGCGGTGAATTCTTTTTTGGAAAAATATCCAAAAAGTGAATTAACAACTGCAATAAGAAGTAATAAAAGTGCTAAATAAGCCCAACCCGAGTGGAATTTTTGTAGAAAAGAGTAAAAATTCATAGTTTATAAATTATTTTTATTTCAACAAATATAGAGAAAAAAGGATGAAAAAACGATAACTTAAAACCAAGAATGTTGTTTTTGTTTTTCAATGTATTGATTATTGAGATAGAAATTAAAAACAAATTATGAATTAAATTAATTAAAAAACATTCTGGATATTAGTAATATTTATACAATAATTTTTCACAAACATCTGATAGTCATTTATATAAAATTATTTATGTTGTCTAATTTTGCTGAATTGTTAAATTATTGTTATTTTTTTATTATTTTTACACAAGAAATTTGATTTACTATCGTCTAAAAACTATAAACCTAAATCAAAAATCATATCTGTTATGAAGAAACTTTCCATAATATCATTATTAATGATAATTTCATTTGAAACCTATTCACAAACTTTTTACAACGAAAACAATATTCAAGACATTAGAATTGTATTTTCTCAATCCAACTGGGATGCTCTTTTAGACACCGCAGAACAAACTGACTCTTATATTTCAGCTCAATCTGTCACTATCAATGGCGTTATGTACAATAATGTTGGCGTAAAATATAAAGGAAATAGCTCCTATAACCCTAGTCAGGTAAAAAATCCGTTTCACATTGAATTAGACACATATGTTGTAGATCAAAATTACCAAGGCTATACTGATATTAAACTAAGTAATGTTATTTTTGATCCAACTTTTGTTAGAGAAACAGTTTCTTATAGTGTTTTACGAAAATACATGCATGCACCATTGTCAAATTATGCAAATGTATATGTGAATGGAGCTTTAATAGGATTGTACTCTAATATAGAATCTATTTCTAAGAAGTTTGTAAGCAATCATTTTGGATCAAATGACAATGCTTTCTTTGACTGTAGTCCACCAGCAGGTGCCGGGCCACAAACAACCAATCTTCCAAATTTATCCTATTTAGGAGCATTAAGTACAAGTTATGAATCTGCTTACGGCATGAAATCACTCACTGGCTGGGACGATTTGATTAATCTTACCAATACATTGTCTAATAATATTGCAAATATTGAAACCATTTTAGATGTTGACAGGGCTCTTTGGATGTTAGTTTATGACAACTTATTTGTGAATTTAGATAGTTATATAGGTAAATTCAAACAAAATTATTATTTATACAAAGATAATAATGGTCGCTTCAACCCAATTGTTTGGGATTTAAATATGAGCTTTGGAACTTTTGGAGACCCTGGCACTGGAAGTCAATTAACAACTGCTACTAAAAAAACATTTTCGCACACCTACCACTCGGCGGATACTGCATGGCCATTAGTTCAAAAATTATTGGCGGTGCCTAGATATAAAAAAATGTACTTAGCGCATTATGCAACAATGCTTTCGGAGAATATAACAACGCCTAGTTATTTAACAACCGCACAAACCTATCAATCACTAATAGGGACAGCAGTTGCGGCGGACACTAATAAATTTTACACAACAGCACAGTTTACAAGCAATTTAGGAACTACGGATGTTAATCTTGGTATGAATATCGCCTCAGGACTAACAGGACTAATGAGTAGCAGAAACACATATTTACTTGCACAATCTGATTTCACAAATACAAAACCTGTCATTACAAACATCACACCATCATCCACTTCTCCTTCAGTTGGAACTACTATTTCAATTACTGCAAATGTTACAAATACCAATTCAGGTGCAGTATTTTTAGGTTACCGTTCGTCCACTTTTTTACCATTTACAAAAGTGTTAATGTACGATGATGGAGCACATAATGACGGGGCTTCAGGAAATAATGTCTATGGAATTACTCTGCCAATTGAAACAGTATCAACCCAATATTATATTTATGCTGAAAATAATAACATTGGAGCATTCTCGCCAGTTCGAGCGGAACATGAATTTTATACCATAAATGGGACGTATCCTACAATTGCCCCTGGGACGTTGGTAATTAATGAATTAATGGCTCAAAACACAAATACAATTACCGATCCAAATGGAGATTATAGTGATTGGATTGAATTGTATAATAATAGTCTAAATACAATCAGTTTAGATAATTTATATGCAACAGATACTACTTCTAATTTATTGAAATGGGCGTTCCCATCAGGCGTCACGATGGCGCCAAATAGTTATCTTATCGTTTGGGCAGACCAAGATTTAACGCAAACTGGTATTCACGCAGATTTTAAATTTTCTGCTGGTGGCGAAAGTTGTGTATTATCCTATCCCAACGGAATTATTGTAGATTCTATAAATTTTGGAATTCAAACATCTGACATGGGATTTGCTAGGAATCCTAATGGAACTGGGAGTTTTGTAATTCAATTGCCAACTTTTAATGCCAATAATGAAAATTTATCAACCATTACATTTGAAGCATTAAAAAATTCAATAACACTTTATCCAAATCCTGCTAGTAATCAAATTAATGTAGTAATTACAGATTTGATACCGAACGAAAATATTAAAATTTATAATCAATTAGGGCAATTGGTCTTAGAAAAAATACCTGCAAATGAGAATGCAATTAATGTATCATCTCTAACTTCTGGAACTTATATTTTGTCATATAACCAACTGTCTAAAAAAATAATAATTCTTACTAAATAAATCTATAATGAAAATAAAACTGTTACTATTGATATTGGTTTCTATGCTTCTGACGTCTTGTTCCAAAGATGAGGGATACGGTGGATTGGCTTCAATTCGAGGGAAAATATACGCTAAAAATTATAATTCAAGCGGGTATTTAGTAAGTGAAGGTTATCTAGGCGAAGCACGTGTTTATATTAGCAAACACGGAGATGCATCTTCATTTGATGACATAAGAACATCGTATGATGGCTCTTTCCGATTTAAATTTCTTCAAGAGGGCACCTATGATATTTGGGCTTTTGGAGATTGTGATTCTTGTACTTGGAGTCAAAACTATGTTGTGAAAACGGTAGAAATAACATCCCGAAAAGCCGATGTTTCAATGGAAGATATAATTATTACCTTTTAAGTGCAAATGTTTCAAAACTTTATTTCTTCTATTTCAAAATTAAACTCGGTTACGCTAACTGATTTAGATTCTGTTTCTTTATTGAATAGAATTGATTGTAAATTTGTACTCAATGAAGAAAATTTAGAAAAAATATTACCTTGTTTGATACAAAATTATAGCATTCTTAAAATTAATGATTGTAGTATTTTTAGATATGAAAACAATTATTTCGACACACCAGATTTACAATTTTACAAAGACCACCACAACGGTTATTTGAATAGAATTAAAGTTAGAAGTAGAAAATATGTTGAATCTAACCTTTGCTTTTTTGAAATAAAAAAGAAAGAAAAAACAAACCGAACATCAAAATATCGAAGTGTTTTACCCGGATTAATTGCAACAATTAGCGAAGAACAAAAAGAAATAATCCAATCGTTTACAAGAAAAAATGTACCTGAAATTGAACTCGTTTTAAGAAATAATTTCAATAGAATAACTCTAGTAGATTCGCTTTTTACAGAAAGAGTGACCATTGATTTAAATATTCATTTTATAAATAAAAATGAAGCTTTTCAACTTGATAAAGTCGCAATAATAGAAATTAAGCAGTCAAAAACATCACATTCATCGCCCCTTGGAAATTTTTTAAAAGAAAATAATTTTCGGGAGCAAAGTATAAGTAAATATATTTTTGGCATCATTTCTCTAATGCCATCAATTAAAAAAAATAATTTTTTACCCCTAATCAAAAGCGTTACTAATTTATAAAATAAATGGAAAAAGAAGAAGCAGTTTTAGCAACATTTAGCAACATCGATTTTACTTTGCGTGCCCTAATCGATATTATTTCAATTTTCATTCTTGTTGGTTTAATATACTATCCAAGACATAAAAATAAAGACTTTTTATTCACATTTGTATTATTTAATATCGTGAATTTTATGATTTGCTGTTTATTAGGTGCTGCAAAAATAAAAATAGGATTTGCCTTTGGTTTGTTTGCTATGTTTTCTATAATTAGATACCGAACAATTGCTATTTCTATTAAAGACATGGGCTACTTTTTTGTATGTGTTGCACTTGGAATGTTGAATTCATTGGCTTCAATTACAGAAGGATATACCTTAATAGTTATTTGCAATGTAATTATTATAACGATAACATTTTTCTTAGAAAAGTTAGATTTTATTAAAAATGAAAATGCTAAAATAATTGTTTACGATAGGGTAGACTTAATTAGACCTGAAGATCGAGAGATTTTAATTCAAGATTTAAAAACAAGAACTGGCCTGCCAATTCATAAAGTAGATATTATTTCTATAGATTATTTAAAAGACACTTCATTATTAAAAGCATATTATTACTCCATTGAAAGTGAAAATTTATTACCAACAGAAATTGATAATGACTAAAATATTTAAACGTATAATTCCATTAGCATTCTTGCTTTGCTCTGTAATTTTATTCGGACAAAATATGACTGATATTCAATATCGGTTTGCACCTTCAATAGATTATAAAATAAATAAAAAACTGAAAGTTGCATTTAATTACCGATATGATTTGTATAAAGATTTAGATGCTTTTAAATCCAATTTATTTGAAGTTTCTACGCAATATGAAATAACTAAAAAAATTGAAGTAGAAACAGGTTATCGGTTTACAACTTCGTTTTTTGAAGACAGTCACAGAATTTTTTTAGGGGTAAAATACAGTCATAAACTAAAAGATTTCACGCTTTCATTTGCTTCTAAATATCAATTTTCTACAGGCAGTTTTGATCAAGATTATATGCAATATTATAAAAATCCTAGCAATATGTTTCGTGAAAAATTTAGTATTGAATATAATATTCCACATTCTAAAGTAGCTTTATATTTAGCTCCAGAACTATTTCTTAAATACAAAAATGAAACTTTTTATTTTAACAGAATGCGCTATAAAATTGGCGGTGAATACAAATTAAAATATGGAAATACGATCGGAATTTCTGTTTTTTATGACGATAAAATAAATCCTCAGAAAACGGATAGAATAGTGTTTTCTACAAAATACAATCTATCAATTGATGCATTAATAAAAAAACTCAAAAAGGACAAATCCAAAACAAATAAAAAAAGGTTTAAACAATTTCCTCAGTAAATACTTGAATATTTTCTTCAATTGCGTCCCAAAGACCAATGCGTTTTTCTAATGCTAAAATAGAAATTATTTCGACTTCTTTCCATTTCACTTCATCATTTCCACAAAGCTCTGTAACCATTTGTAATGCTTTTGGCCCGTGATCATCAGCATCTAATTCGATGTGTCTTTCAAAATAATAAATCAATTTTCTCAAATCGATTTCAGGAAAATTAGCTTGAAAATTTCTTAATATTTCAGTAAACATCGCTGGAATTAAATCTTCCCTACCAAAAGTGAAAGCAGCTGCAATTTCGTGCGATTTTCCTTCTTCAATTACTCTAAAAGTAAAATCTAAAAACGCTTTAATATTTGGGTGAATTGCGCTTTGTTTTATCGAAACAAATATATTTTGTGTAGCAACTACATGTTCAATAAAATTTTCAATTTCAGTGGTTGAAGCTTCAAAAGATTTCATTGCTTCAAGATACATTTCAAAATGACTTTGTCTTATTCCGTCCAATGTCAAATCAGATTCTTCTGCTAAAACAATTTCGTTTATTAAATAGCGTGTTTCAGGATTTTTCGTAGCAAACCAAGGCGTAGTTGTACAAGTTAGTTTAGATTGCAATGCTTTCAATAAAGACATAAAATCCCAAACTGCAAAAACATGATTTTCAACAAAGCATTGTAAATCTTCAAGAGTTTGTACTTTTTGATACAACGTATGTTCCAACAAAGCTGTTTTTTGAGTTTGAATACTCCTATTTATAGTTTCAATATTCATCGTGCTAATTTTTATACAAAAGTAAAAAAGCTTCTCGTTTCCAAGAAGCTTTTACTATCAATTTTATCAATACTTTAATAAATGTTTCTTACTATTTAAAGGCCGGAATACCTGTAATATCCATCCCTGTAATCAATAAATGGATGTCGTGTGTTCCTTCATAAGTTATCACAGATTCTAGATTCATCATATGGCGCATTATAGAATATTCGCCTGTAATTCCCATTCCACCGAGAATTTGACGTGCTTCACGAGCAATATGAATTGCCATATCAACATTATTTCGTTTTGCCATCGAAATTTGAGCAGTAGTTGCTTTTCCTTCATTTCTTAAAACTCCCAAACGCCAAGTCAATAACTGTGCTTTGGTAATTTCAGTTATCATTTCAGCTAATTTCTTTTGTTGTAATTGCGTTCCAGCGATTGGTTTGTCAAACTGAATTCTTTCTTTTGCATAACGTAGCGCCGTGTCATAACAATCCATTGCGGCACCAATAGCGCCCCAAGCAATTCCATAACGAGCAGAATCCAAACAACCAAGTGGCGCTCCCAAACCAGATTTATTTGGCAATAAATTTTCTTTAGGAACTTTCACATTGTCAAAAATCAATTCTCCAGTTGAAGACGCACGAAGAGACCATTTGTTGTGAGTTTCTGGGGTTGAAAATCCTTCCATTCCACGTTCTACAATCAAACCATGTATTCTTCCTGTTTCATCTTTTGCCCAAACAACTGCAATATCAGCAAATGGAGCGTTAGAAATCCACATTTTGGCACCATTCAAAAGATAATGGTCACCCATATCTTTATAATTAGTAATCATACTTCCAGGATCAGAACCATAATTTGGCTCGGTCAAACCAAAGCAACCCATGAATTCTCCAGAAGCTAATTTTGGCAAATATTTCATTCGTTGTTCCTCGTTTCCGTATTTCCAAATAGGATACATTACTAATGAAGATTGAACAGAAGCCGTTGAACGAACGCCAGAATCTCCTCTTTCTATTTCTTGCATTATCAAGCCATACGAAATTTGGTCTAAACCTGCACCGCCATATTCTTCTGGTATATAAGGCCCAAAAGCACCAATATCTGCCAAACCTTTTATGATTTGTGTTGGGAAAGCGGCTCTTTGAGCAAAGTCTTCGATAATTGGCGAAACTTCACGTTTTACCCATTCTCTGGCTGCATCGCGTACTAATTTGTGTTCGTCCGTTAATAATTCGTCAAGGTTATAATAATCTGGAGCTTGAAATAAGTCTGGTTTCATATTTTTGTTATTACGATTGTTACTTTATATAGCAATCTATTTTAATAATCATCTGCAAATTTACATAAAGAAATGTAACAAATCAATTAACAATTGTTATATTTTTTATACTATTCTCAATATTGAAATTTATAAAAACAGTGTCGAAATCAAAAATTGTAATTTTGAATACTAATTTTTATTTTTACTTAAAACCCTAGCCCAGATGGCAGTGGAAATCCCGCAAAATTGTGAGGCACAAGCAATTTTTAGGATTGCAACGTACAGCTGAAAATAGCTCCAAAAAAAAATTATAAACTAAATTCGTCTGTGTTTTGGTCGGTTTCTGTAGAATCTTTCTTTGCTGGTGGCGACCAACAATCTACTTTTATAGAAAGATTATCGGGTCTTTCAAAGTCTTCTTTGGAGATGGTTAGCGTTTCATCGTTGTAGCATTTTTTCATTAAAAGCCCCCAAATTGGTAGTGCCGCAACGGCTCCTTGACCGTAAGTGATGCTTTTGAAACGTGCCGAACGGTCTTCGCAACCTACCCAAATTCCCGTGACAAGGTTGGGAACCATTCCCATAAACCAACCGTCGGATTGATTTTGTGTGGTTCCGGTTTTACCTGCAATTGGATTGGTGAAAACATAAGGATAACCGGTAACTCTGTTGTATCCATTGCCGCCGCCTTGAGTTCTCAATCGAGATCCAGAGCCCTCTTCGGTAACGCCTTCTAATAATTTTATAACTGCAAATGCAATGTCTTTATTCAATACATCGTGAGATTCCGGAATTGGTTCATAAAGAACTACTCCATT
>CANINJ010000023.1 GCA_947468985.1 Bacteroidota bacterium | reverse complement strand
TCCTTTTGCTCGAAAAGCCGCACGAACCCAAGAAACAAACCATTCTTCAAACGGCAATTCTTCGCTTTCTTCGTCCAATAAAAGCAACGCTTTATTATAATTCCCTTGTGATTGGTGGGCAATTTTATCTGCCAAACTTGCCTCAATATTTTCTCTAAGAATCAATCCGTCGGCAATAATTTTCTCGCTCAAACCATTAAAATGCAACACCTGACAGCGCGATCGAATCGTTTGAATTATATCTTCTTCATTTTCAGAAATCAAAATAAATACCGTTTTTTCTGGTGGCTCTTCCAACAATTTCAGCAGTTTATTTGAAGCCGAAATATTCATTTTATCCGCCATCCAAACAATCACAATTTTGTAACCGCCTTCATATGATTTTAGCGCTAAAGCCTTCAAAATTTCCTGCGCATCGTCCACCCGAATTTCCCCTTGCTTGTTCTGAACGCCTAAAATTTTGTACCAATCAAACAAACCGCCGTAAGGATTTTCAGCAATAAATTGTCGCCAATCTACCATAAAATCCAAACTTTTCGGATTCTTTTTCACGTCTTCCGTTGTTACGGTTGGAAAAATAAAATGCAAATCAGGATGCGAAATCGACTTAAATTTCAGGTTGCAAGATTCGTTTTCGGTGTTGTTTTCGCCATCAAAATTTCCGCACAAAACATACTGAGAATAGGCAATTGCCATTGCCAAAGTCCCACTTCCTTCTGGCCCTACAAACAATTGCGCATGAGGAATTCTGCCCGAAGTGGCGCTTTTTGTCAAATGATTTTTTAAATAATCTTGTCCTAAAATTTGGGAAAACAGCATAAAGCAAAGATAAGGGAAAGTTCTCAAGTTTTATAATTTGAAGCGAATTGTCTTTCTTTTTCAGCAAATCATATTCCCGCTGTCCGCTATAGTCTTGCTACGTTCCTCCGCAAGAGCTACCGCTTACATCGGGGCTAACGAGGACTTGTAATGGAAAACCTGTCCGAATTTAACGAAAAGATTGCTTCATGCCTCGCAACTACCTATACGACGACACGCCCAAAGAAAGCTAAGAATGGGACATAGCCATACAAATAATGCTGATTTTGGCTCCTGGAATTTTCATTAATGCTCTTCCGCAGGCTTCAAGCGTGGCACCAGTTGTGAGTACATCGTCAATTAACAAATAGTGTTTGTTATGGTCGTTTTCGGTAAATGTAACATCAAAAATAGAATCTATGACGGAAGTTCTTCCTAAAAGGTCTTTTTTAACTTGCGTTTTTGAATAGACATTTCTTTGCAAAATTGCGGTATTATAAGGAATTTCCAAACTATTTGACAACGCCAAACCAAAAGTGGTTACTTGGTTGTAGCCGCGTTCCCGAAGTCTTTTTTTGTGAAGTGGCACAGGAATTATTGCGTCAAATGTGGTTGTAATTTCCAATGATTTTAAATCTTCGGAAATCCAATCGCCAAAAACAGTTCCAATTTCTTCGTGTCCGTGGTATTTTAAGCCGTGAATAATTTCCTGAACGATTCCTTTTTTATGATAATACAGTAATGTTGAGGCGTGTTCTATTGGAATCCGACCATAAAACTTCATAAAAGCCTCGTTTTCAGGATTGCGAAAATGTTGTGTCAGTGGAATTTCATGTCGGCAAGTGGTGCAAATAACATTTTCTGACGACAATAAAAACCCTTTGCAACCCATGCAAACTTTTGGAAAAAGCAGATTTATTATGTTTTTTAGCATTGATTTTTTGAATTATCTATAAAAATAACGAAAAGTAGCGTTCAAAGTACATTTTATATGCATTTATTAATTTCACTTTTTATATTTTTGCATGATTATGGCAAAACAAGAAGATTTATTTAAGAATGTAGTTTCGCACGCAAAGGAATATGGATATATTTTTCCGTCAAGCGAAATATACGATGGTTTGAGTGCAGTTTATGATTATGCACAAAACGGAGTAGAATTAAAGAAAAACATCAGAGAATACTGGTGGAAATCGATGGTGCAAATGAACGAAAATATTGTGGGACTTGACGCCGCAATTTTGATGCACCCCACAACTTGGAAAGCTTCCGGTCACGTGGATGCTTTTAACGACCCATTAATTGACAACAAAGATTCGAAAAGAAGATACAGAGCTGACGTTTTGATTGAAGATTATGCAGAAAAACTCAATCAAAAAGCCGAAAAAGAAATAGAAAAAGCGAGTGTTCGTTTTGGCGAAGCTTTCAATCGTGAGGAGTTTGTTGCTACAAATGCACGTGTAGTTGAATATTTAGCTAAGAAAAACGAAATTCTGGCAAGAATGGCAAAATCTTTAGGCGATGAAAACCTTGAAGATGTGAAAGCCTTAATTGAAGAATTAGAAATTGCGTGTCCTGAATCGGGATCAAGAAATTGGACTGAAGTGCGTCAGTTTAACTTGATGTTTGGAACCAAATTAGGAGCTTCGGCAGATACCGCAATGGACTTGTATTTGCGTCCAGAAACGGCTCAGGGAATTTTTGTGAATTTCTTGAACGTTCAAAAATCGGGAAGGATGAAAATCCCTTTTGGAATTGCACAAACTGGAAAAGCCTTTAGAAATGAGATTGTTGCAAGACAATTTATTTTCCGTATGCGTGAATTTGAACAAATGGAAATGCAATTTTTTGTGAAACCAGGCGAAGAAATGAAGTGGTATAATCATTGGAAAACATCACGTTTGAATTGGCATTTATCATTGGGTTTAGGAAAGGAAAATTATCGTTTTCACGACCACGAAAAATTAGCACATTATGCCAATGCTGCTGCAGATATTGAGTTTAATTTCCCTTTTGGATTCAAAGAATTGGAAGGAATTCACTCTCGTACAGATTTCGATTTGAAAGCACACGAAAAATTCTCAGGAAAGAAATTACAATATTTTGATACCGAAACCAATGCGAATTACACGCCTTATGTTGTGGAAACTTCTGTTGGTTTAGACAGAATGTTCTTGGCAGTTTTCTCAAATTCTTTGAAAGAAGAAACGTTGGAAGACGGTTCGGTTCGTACGGTTTTACAATTACCTTCGGTATTGGCGCCTACAAAAGCAGCAATTTTCCCATTAGTTAAAAAAGACGGATTGCCAGAAATTGCACATCAAATTATTGATGAATTGAAATGGAATTTCAATGTTGCGTATGATGAAAAAGATGCTGTTGGAAGACGATACAGAAGACAAGATGCATTAGGAACTCCTTTCTGTATTACCGTTGACCATCAAACTATAGAAGATCAAACTGTTACGATTCGTCATAGAGATACTATGAAACAAGACCGCGTGAATATTTCTGATTTAAAATCGATTATCGAAAATGAAGTTTCAATGAAAAATTGGTTGATGAAAATGTAGAAAATATTTTATTCTGTTAATTGTTAATCGGTAATAAAAGTAAAGGCTTCTCAATTGAGAAGCCTTTACTTTTGGATTTATATCTGTTAAAATCTGTAACCAATACTTAAATCTCCTCTGAAAACAGCATCTGGTTTGTTGTCTGCACCGCCAAGTGTCCTCCCTACTCCAACTAATGTTTCAAAAACAAATCCACTTGAATTTATCCATTTTTTGCCCAGTCCAATTCCTAAAGCTGCGGACGAAAATTCTTTTGGAGCGCCGCCAAATAGGTTGTATTGATCATATTTCCCTGAAAAATATTTAGCAAATCCTTCAACGAAAAATCCTTGAGCTCCATATTCTTTAGTTTCTTGAAAATAAAATCTAGCAAATGGAGTTACTGAAAATTCTTCATTATAATAGTCTGTGCTGTCTAAGCTCAATAGAATTGAACTTCCGAATGTAAAGTCTTTTGAATAAATATATTCATAAGTTCCTTCAAGAATTGGCCCCGCAAGTAATTTGACAGCTCCAATCTTAATTTCATATTTTCTGTTGAAAATAGAAACTTTGTCTTTAGCTTGTCCATATCCTAAAGCCGTAATAAATAACATGGCAAGAAGTAGGAAATTTTTCATAAAATAGGTGTTTAATTTCTCACAAATCTAATTCCTTTTTGAAAACAAACTGTTAAATTGAATGTAAACTTTCAATAAACTCTTTTGAATAGTCTTTGATTTGATTACGTACTTTTCTGAATTCGGCGATTAATTCTTTGGCTGTTCCTGATGCTTTTGAAGGATCTTCAAAACTGTGGTGAATGGTTTTGGTTTGCGTTGGAAAAAACGGGCAGGCTTCTTTGGCATTGTCGCAAACGGTGATTACATAATCGAATGTTATTTTGGAATATTCATCGACGTGGTTGGAGGTGTTTTTGGAGATGTCTATTCCGTCTTCGGACATTATTCCAACAGCAAAAGGATTGAGTCCGTGAATTTCGACACCAGCGCTATAGATTGCTACTTTGTCTTTTCCGAAATGTTGTAAGTAGCCGTGTGTCATTTGGCTTCTACAGGAATTTCCTGTGCATAATACTAAGATTTTTTTCATTGTAATTTTTATGGTTTATGATTGGTTTTGCGTGAGGGATAGCAGCGAAAATCCCACGCTTTTGGGCGTGGATTGTAGCGAATAGCCCGACCGAGTTTAGTACAAATTTTCTCGTTTCCAAAATCGTTCCAAACGAGGGCACGCCCAAATTATTTATAGTATTTTTTCTTTAGCCAAAATGCGAATTTTACGAGTAGGATTAAGGCTGGAACTTCGACTAATGGTCCGATTACGCCTGCAAATGCTTGTCCTGAATTGATTCCGAAAACGCCTATTGAAACGGCAATTGCGAGTTCAAAATTGTTGCCAGTTGCCGTAAATGAAAGGGCGACATTGTCTCTGTAGGTTGCGCCGATGCGTTTGCCGACGAAGAACATTAGGGTAAACATTACGGCGAAAAAAATGACGAGTGGAATGGCGATTTTGAAGACGTCCATTGGGATTTGCACGATCATTTCGCCTTTGAGACTGAACATTACGACGATGGTGAACAGCAATGCGATGAGGGTAATTGGGGAAATAAAGGGCAGAAATTTTTGATTGAACCACTTTTCGCCTATGAATTTTCGGATTGTAAATCGGCTAATCATAGCTGCAAAAAATGGAATTCCGAGATAGATTCCGACTGTTTTTGCGATTTCAGCAATCGTAATATTTATTGGTAATCCTTTGATTCCGAATAATGGCAGCATAATTTCGAGATAGAAATAGGCGTACAAACTAAAAAAAAGTACTTGCAGCAAGCTGTTAATTCCGACCAATCCGGCGGTTAATTCTCGGTTTCCTTCGGCGAGTTCGTTCCAAACAATAACCATAGCAATGCAGGGCGCTAACCCAATGATTATAAGACCTGTCATATATTCTGGATTGTCTTTTAGAAAAAATATTGACAATAAAAACATTAAAAACGGACCGACAATCCAAGTGATAAATAAGGAAGCGAAAAGCAATTTTGGTTTTTCAAACATCAATGGCACTTTCGAGAAATCTACTTTTGTAAGTGGCGGATACATCATCAAAATCAAACCAATTGCGAGAGGAATATTTGTGGTTCCGCTTGAAAAAGAGTTGATAAATGTGGATGAATTTGGGATAAAATAGCCAATTCCGATTCCAAATGCCATAGCAAGGAAAATCCAAAGTGTTAAATAGTGGTCTAAAAATCCAAGTTTTTTTTTCATAAATTAAATATTAACAACACCCTGTTTCTGGTGAGCAACAACTGTTTTGAACATCCGATAATTTAACTTTTGGCTTTGGCGTTCCACACGATTCGCCTCTTCCAATTGCTTTGCATTGGGTTTTATCGGCGATTAGTTTTACGATTATTTCGTCGTTTATTATTTCAAAATCTTGAGGGTGCATTTGTCGTGTTTCAAAAAGGTCGTTACCAAATTCGATTTTTACAATGCTATTTGGATTTAGCGGAAGCGTTTTTTCGACTAAATTAATAATTGACATTGCTTTTGAAACCTGCATTGAACGTACAATTTCATTAGTGTTTGGCTCCCAAAGTTGAACAATTGCTTCCGTCCAAGCATTCATTTTTCCGCCACAATCCACAGCGGTAATGTTAGCTTGTTTAATTTCGGTAATGTGAAAAGAAGGACTTACTTTTTGATTTTCAGCAAATTCAAATTGTAAATGAAGTCCAGGATTTTCAGCCAATTGTGTTTTAAATTCGTTCCAGTTCATAACGTTTGATTTTTTAACAACATTCCGAAGAAGTGTTGTTGGTTTCTAAAATTGTGATAAACCCTTGTAGTTTTTCAATGGTATTTTCATTCAAGCAATAGCAAATTGAATTTCCCGAAATAATACCTTTTATGATTCCTGCTTTTTTCAATTCCGACAAATGTTTGGACACGGTAGATTGCGATAATGGCAAGAATTCTACGATGTCTCCACAAATACAAGTCGGTGAATTGATTAGAAATTTTACGATTTCCAAACGTGCGGGATGTCCAAAAGCCTTTAGGATTTCGGACAATTCTATTGTTTCTTCTGAGAAACCTATTTTTTTTGTTACTCCCATATCGCAATATTACGATATAGTTTTGAATAGAGAAAACTTTAAATGAGATTTAACTTTAATTTAATTCTAAAAAAAAAATCCTGAGGTTTAAAGTCAGGATTTGTATAGATTTTTATTCTTCAGCAATCGCATCCCAACCCCTAGCTTTCAGTGGGATTTTTGTATTGGCGCGAGTTACCAAATGGATTCCTTCACTTTCTTGGGTAATATGACCAATAATGGTAAAATTTGGATTTCCTTTGATTTTTTCGAAATCTTCCATTGCAATTGTGAAAAGCAATTCATAATCTTCACCACCATTTATTGCTACAGTTGTTGCGTCGATATTGAATTCTTCGCATACATTTATCAATTGAGGATCGAGTGGCAATTTGTCTTCATATAAATTACAACCTACTTTTGATTGTTTGCAAATGTGCATAATTTCCGATGACAATCCATCCGAAATATCAATCATTGCAGTTGGTTTTATTTCTAAAGCGTGTAATAAAGTACGCACATCTTTTCTGGCTTCTGGTCGCAATTGACGTTCGATTAAATAGGTGTAGGCTTCTAAATCAGGTTGCGAATTTGGGTTGACTTGAAACACTTGTTTTTCACGTTCTAAAACTTGTAATCCCATATATGCCGCACCAATATCGCCTGAAACTACAAGAAGATTGGTTTCTTTAGCACCATTTCTATATACCAATTCGGATTCATCGGCTTGACCAATTGCAGTAATGCTAATAATCAATCCTTTTTGGGATGAAGTCGTGTCGCCACCAATGACGTCAACATTATATTCTTGTGATGCAACTGTAATTCCGTCAAATAAATCTTCTAATGCCTCAAGAGGAAATCGGTTTGATACTGCTACGGAAACTGTGATTTGAGTAGCTTTTGCATTCATCGCACAAATATCTGAAATGTTTGCCACGACCGCTTTGTAACCCAAATGTTTCAGGGGCATATACGCCAAATCAAAATGTACACCTTCGATTAATAAATCCGTGGAAACCACTATTTTTTTATCGCCAAAGTCCAAAACCGCAGCATCATCGCCAATTCCTTTTAAGGTTGAAGGTTGGTTGATTGAGAAATTTTTGGTTAAATGGTCTATCAAACCAAATTCGCCTAATTGCGCAATACTTGTTCTTTGTGGATTTTTATCTTCAATCATTTTTGTTGTTGCAAAGTTTTTAGAATTGCAAAGGTACAAAGTTGTGAAGGTTTATCGATTAAAAAATTAGCGTTTCATACTAAAATGAGATTTGAATTCTTGGTCGGTACCATTTAATTCATAAAATACCTGAAACCAATAATCTGTGGAAGGAAGTGGATTTCCGTTGTAATTTCCATCCCAACCTGGACCATTTGTTTTGAGTTGTTTTAGGAATTTACCATAACGATCGTAAATATAAAGTATTGCATCAGGCTGAAAACCTAAATCAATGATGTTCCACGTTTCGTGATATCCGTCTCCGTTTGGAGTGAAATAGTTTGGATATTTTATAACGTGTGCTATTAAATTCAGTCTATTACAATCTCCTTTTATATCTTTAATACTTATTGTATGCGCTCCTGACGCTACATTTTGAAAAATAGTACTTGTTTGGAATGCGCCACCATCCATCTGGAATTCATAATCACCAAATCCGCCAGTTACATTTACAATTACATCAATTACATCAACGAATGCGGCTGAAACAGTTACAGATGCTATCGCTGTACTCGATTTTTCTACAATAACTGTTGTCGAGTTATAGCCACAATCACTTCCTATATCTGGTGTATTTTTAATAACAACTACGGTATAAGTTCCTTCTTGTACTGCGGTATATCGTTGTCCAGTTCCTACTAATATGCCATTTAAATACCATTCAACAGTAAAAATTGCGGGATTTAATCCAGAATTCATTACATAGGGTTGCAATAGTGCCCCTGTGTCATTATCAATACAAATTACGCCATCATTTATATTTAAATTTTTTAATGGATAAACAGTAATGTTAAAATCATCTTGATCGAAGCAAGTTGCATTTGTTGCAGCAGAAGCATAAATATACATTTGTTGCGAAGTGGTAATATTTTGTCCAGCTGAATAAGTTGTTCCTGCGCCTAAAGCTTGTGAAAAATAGTTCCCTAAAGCGAGCGTTGGTAATAAATATCCACCACATATAAACACGTCTGGGCGATTTATCAAAACAGGCGTAGGCGAAATTGTAACTAAAAAGTCATCTTGATCAGAACATGTTAATCGCGTTCCTACAATTTTATAAACATATATTCTTTGAGAGGTAGTTAGCACCGTTCCAACGGGAATAATTGGTCCCGCACCATTTGGAAGTGAATAATAATCACCTAAAGTTAATGGTGGAAGTCGGTAGCTATCACAAACGGAAACATCTGCAAAAGTACCTACATCTATTCCGCTAAATTGAATATTGAAATACGTTTCGTTTGTACACCCTATAAAATCACTCCATTCATTATAAATATAAATTCTTTGACTTGATGAAATTGCAGTTCCTGCAGTGAGTAAATTTCCCGTTCCATTTGGACCGTTCGTTGCGGTATAATAATTCCCATTTGTTATTGTTGGCAAAATAAAATCAGTACAGGTAAAAACATCTGTAAAACTATTAATTAACGGCAGCGGTCTTATGGTAATGTGCCAAGCATATTGATTTGAACACCCATTAACTCCTACTGCATAAATGTAAATAGTTTTTGTTGCAGAAATAATTGCACCTGCGCTTAATTGAGTTCCTCCGCCGTTCACTGCTGTATAATAAGAACCATTATTTAAAACGGGTAAAACAAATTTATTACATTCCAAAAGGTCTGCTGGAGTGTCAACTAACGGCAGCGGTTTAATAGTTATGTCATAATTTAATAAATCCGTGCAATTTGGAGTTGTAGTAGTATTGGCATGATAATATACTATTTGCGATGTTGTGATTGATGTTCCTCCAGGAATTATTGTTCCTCCTCCCGAAGGTTGATTGTAATAATTTCCAAAAGGAATTGCTGGCAATATAAAACTGCCACAACGGACAATTGATTGATAAATAGTAGTATCAACAATATCTACTCTAAAAGGATTGTTGTTTTTGCATTGGACGTTTGACGCATAAACATAAATAATGGAACTTGTACTGATTACATTCCCAGCAATTAATGGCAATCCCGTTCCGTTTGGTCCAGAATAGTAATCTCCATTTGTTAAAACAGGTAAAATATAGGAATCACAAGTAAGTACATCTGAAGGATCATCTGCTAAAGGAAGTGGAATTACTGTAATAGGGAATGCATCGTCTCGACAAACGACCCCATTAATTACGGCATAATAGTAAATAGTTTGAGAACTTGTTAATAAGGTTCCTGACGGAATGATTGTTCCTAATCCACTTGCTGCTGTAAAGAAATTTCCCGCTGGGGGCAATGGAATTACATAAGCTCCGCAGGCTGTTAGCGGAAATGTAATTTGATCAATTAAAATAACGGTAAAAGAACTTTCATTGGTACAACCATTTGCATCGGGGCCATTAAAAATATAATACATGCCCGGAAGTATAATGATGTCGCCAGCATGAAGCATTGTGCCACTTCCATTAGAACCTGTAAAATAATTGCCATTAATAATTACTGGTAGTGTATAATTATGGCATTCAATCGCGTTTGGAATTGTATCCACGATGGGTTGCGGGAATACTGAAATAGTAAAACTGACCACATTAAAGCAAGTTGGGCTAGAAATATCGCCCATTCGCACCCAAATTGTTAGCGGCGATTGTGCAAGTGTAATTTGAAATGCACCGGGATTTGCTATTGCATTAGAGTTGTTTTGCGCATCTGCTGAGGTTGTAAAATAAGAAATATTAAAATCAGAAGCTACTTGCCCATTTAATACAATTGGATTTTGAAGTGTCAAATTTGAAGTTGCGCTTCCTGATGAAACAGAACATAGAATCAAATTTGGCGGTGTTGTAGTAATAAAAACAGGATTTACTATCAAATCAAAGGATATTAAATCCCCACAAATTGTATTTCCATCCAAAAGTCGTGATAATTTTATGAAAATAGTTTGACCTCCTGGACTCGAATAAGTAGTTAATTGATTAGTAGGAATTTGAGGCGAATTTGCATTTGCATCAGCCAAAGAAGCATAATATGCAATGGAATAATCTGTGGTGTTTAACCCCAAAGTAGTAAGGTTGTTTTGCGTTAAATCAAAAGAATAATTTGTTTGTCCCGAATTACAAACCGTTAAATCATTTAAAGTACTTAAGGCTAAATCAACAATGGTCATTTCATCTGTAATTCTGCAGCCTGAGTTAGGAAGAGTTCCAATAACACCATAAACACCTGGTTGTGTTACCGTCAAAGTTGTGTTGTTTTCACCAATAATGACAACACCATTCAAAGTCCATGAAACTAAAAACGGCGGTGCAATTCCACTTGTTAATACTATTGTTTCTCCTTGACAAATTGTTTTATCTGGGCCTAAATTTGTTGTAGTTGTAAAACTTCCTCCTTTAATAAAAACTGCGGAATCATAATTGCTATCGTAATAATCTCCAATCGCTAATTTTATTCTATAAGTTCTATTTGGAATTACTGGAGATGATGCTGTCAAAAGCACTGTTTCTCCCCTCATATTAATTGCAGAGGTTGCAGGATCAGTTACATTATATCGTGAAAAAAGAGCTGCATTATTTGAAAGACATGAGCTATTATAAGCATTATCGCGAATGTTTTTTACCGTAACTGGTGTTGATGTACCAGGAATTACGGCTAAGTTGGTTTGAGCATTAGTTGTTAAATCGGTCAATAGAAATGCAAAAACATCGCTAAAACCGCATTGATATTCACCATATTCATTGGATGCAAAGAGAAAATCGAAACTGAAGTTGCTTGATAACGGCGTGAAATCGAATTGAATAAATCCAACATCGGTAATTGTCGCAACTTGCCCGTTTGAAATACTGATTGCTTGTAAATCTAAATCTGTTGAAGTAGAAATTTGGCTACTTTCATTGGCGCCAGTGTAAGGACCTTCCGTATATTTTGCAATTCCGTTCCGAATTACAATTCCATCCGTGAAAGGGAAAGATGGGTTTGTATTTGTAAAATTACCAATACCAAGATGAGAGGAAAAAATAAAATTAGATTCGTTAGAGCAAGAGTTTTGCATTAAAACAATATGAACCAAATCAGGGACAGACAAAGATGTGGTATCAATTACAATTCCTTGCGAAAACGCAACTGTGGAAAGAAAAAAAAGTATGGGGGATAATAATTTCATCGCCAATAATATACTATAAAGATACCATTTTCATATCAGAATTATGAGGCAATTAACTTAAAGTTATCCTAAATATAATACCGAGATGTAAAACAACAACTTTAAAAAACATCCCAACTTTAAAATTGTTTAAGCACAAAAAAACCCGATAATGAAAGTTATCGGGCTTGTCTATTATCTATAAGTATAAAAAAAATTAATCATTCAATTTCAAAACCGCCATAAATGCTTCTTGTGGGATTTCTACATTTCCAACCAAACGCATTCTTTTTTTACCTTTTTTCTGTTTTTCCAATAACTTACGTTTACGCGAAATATCACCACCATAACACTTGGCAGTTACATCTTTACGCAACGCTTTTATCGTTTCGCGAGAAATAACTTTCACCCCAATTGCAGCTTGAACAGGAATGTCAAATTGCTGACGTGGAATTAATTCTTTCAGCTTTTCACACATTTTTTTACCAATAGAATAGGCGTTGTCAACATGCATCAACGAGGATAAAGCATCCACAATCGTAGCATTC
>CANINJ010000022.1 GCA_947468985.1 Bacteroidota bacterium | reverse complement strand
GTTATCTATTTGAGAAAAACATCTTTTTAAATCATTTGGTTAAACGTAAAATTAGCTTGGAAGAGCAATTTTTGGAATTGACAAAAAATCAATAGTAATTTCAATGGCAATGGCAATTTCAATGAAAACTCTAAAATCTCAAATCATAAATCTCAAATCATAAATCCGAAATCTCAAATATAAATGAAACGATTACTTTCTATAGAGTTACAAAAAATATGGCTCAGCAAATCAAGTAGAATATTAACAATTAGTTATTTCTTTTTACTTTCTTTTATCGCATTAATAGCCTCAATAAAATTTAATATTGGTAGTTTTCAATTGCATATTGCAGAGCAAGGGATTTTCAATTTCCCCTATATTTGGCATTTCAACACCTATATAGCAGCAATTTTAAAATTCTTTTTGGCAATTGTAATTGTTTCGATGATGTCGAACGAATATAGTTATGGCACACTAAAACAAAATTTAATTGATGGAATGAGCAAGCAAGAATTCATTTTATCAAAATTCTTAACTGTTGTTGTTTTCGCTATTGTATCAACTGTTTTTGTTTTTATAATGTCATTAATTTTAGGTTATAGTTTTTCATCTTATACCGAATTCAGTATTGTTTTTACTGATTTAGAATACCTGTTGGCGTATTTCATTAAATTAGTTGGATTCTTTTCCTTCTGTCTTTTTTTAGGTATATTGGTAAAAAAATCGGCATTTGCAATTGGATTTTTATTTGTTTGGAATGTCTTAGAATCTATTTTAAAAGGGATTTTAAAGTTTGAAGTATTTCCAGAAGGAAAAACAGCCGATAATATCCTGCAATTTCTTCCTTTAGAATCGATGAGCAATTTAATAGTTGAGCCCTTTTCGAGATTATCAGTTGTGAAAAATATTCAAACTGCCATTGGTGGCGCAGGAAATGGCAAAGATTACAGCGTCCATTTTACGTCTATTTTAATCGTTTTAGTGTGGACTGTTATTTTTATGTTAATGTCCTACAAATTACTTAAAAAACGAGATTTATAGTATCTTTGTGGGGTTATGAAGTTAAGTCCCCTATCCATTTTTTTTATTCTACTTATTTGCTCTTCGTGGGTAATGAATGCGCAATATATTCAAGTTGACGATACTTTTACCGCACAACAATTGGTTCAAAATGTATTGGTAAACAATAGCCCTTGTGCTGGAGTTTCTAATTTTTCGGTTAGTGGAGGTAATTTTGGAACTGGACAAAACAGTTATGGCTATTTTAATTCTGGCGGAAGTGGATTTCCATTTGCAGACGGAATTGTTTTAAGTACCAGCAAAGCTTTTTCTACACAAGGACCAAACGCTGCTATTTTAAGCGAAACTGCTGCTGGCTGGATTGGAGATCCCGATTTGAATCAAGCGTTAAGCATTTCAAATACCTCAAACGCAACTATTTTAGAATTTGATTTTACTCCGCTAACAAGTGCATTTAGCTTTGATTATATGTTTGCTTCCGAGGAATATCATGGAACTGCGCCTTGCACCTATTCAGATGGATTTGCTTTTTTATTGAAAATTGCAGGAAGTTCAGATCCATATCAAAACTTAGCATTAGTTCCAAATACAACAGTTCCTGTAAAAGTCACCACCGTCCATCCTGATATTTTAGGAAGTTGCCCAGCAATAAATGAAACCTATTTTGGAAGTTACAACGGCGTAAATTCCCCTATAAATTTCAATGGGCAAACCGTTGTAATGAAAGCAAAATCTGCAGTAATTCCAGGTACAACTTATCATATTAAATTAGTAATTGCTGACGAAACAAATCCCCAATATGATTCAGCTATCTTCCTTGGGGGTAATAGTTTTAATGTTGGTGCCGACTTAGGTGAAAATAAATTGATAGCCACAAATAATCCAATTTGTGCGGGAGAAACCTATGATTTAAATGGGACAATTCCTGGTTCAAATACCTATTTATGGTTTAGAAATGGAATTACAACTGGCATTACAACACCCATTTACACCGTTACAGATTCTGGAGTTTACAAAGTTGAAATTACCCTAAATGGAACATCTTGTGTGGCAACTGGAGAAGTTACTATTGAGTACAGTGCTCTACCTGTACTAGCAAATGCTGTTTTGATACAATGTGATGACAATAATGATGGTATAACAACATTTGATTTAACTAAAGTGAATACCATCATCACAGGTGGAAATACACAATTGAGTACGCCGGAATTTTATGAAAATATAACAGATGTGAATCCAATTCAAAATCCAACAAATTATCAAAATCTAACAACCAATACCGTTTACGGGAAAGTTACCAATCAATTTAGATGTCCTGCTTTTGCAACTGTAAACCTTCAAATTGCCAATAATCCAATTGCCACGCAAAATCCTATAATAAAATGTGATTCCGATGCCAATCAAGATGGTTTTAACACATTTAACTTAAATACAGATGCAACTCCACAAATTTTATCTGGCTTACCTTCAGGTCTTATTGTTGAATATTATCTAACCGAAAATGACGCTGTTTTACAAAATAATCCGTTACCAAATAGTTATACCAATACAACTGTAAATGAGCAAATTATCTACGCTCGAATTGTAAACGGCCCTGATTGTTTTGGAATTACTCCAATAAAAATAAAAGTAATTGTCTTTGCTCCTGCAAATTTCAATGATGAAACCGTCTATTTATGTGATGGAAATCCAAAGAGAATTGCTGTTGCAAATGGCTTTTCGAGTTATATATGGAGTAATGGAGCGATAACATCATTTACCTCAATTGCTACAGCAGGAAATTATACCGTAACTGCCTCTAATATAGAAGGATGTATTGCAACCAAAAAATTCATAGCAATAGCTTCGGGAGTTGCAACGATAACTTCGGTTGATATTAATGATTTTTCAGGAAATGAAAATTCTGTATTAATCAATTTTACTGGAATTGGAGTCTATGAATTTTCACTAGATGGAATTCATTATCAAAACAGTCCGTATTTTACAAATGTGCAAGAAGGAGATTATTTAGTGTATATAAAAGATATAAATGGTTGTGGAATTCCAACTCCAACAGGTATTTTTGTTTTGGATTATCCAAGATTTTTCACGCCAAATGGAGATACTTACAATGATTTTTGGAAAATAAAAAATAGTGCTAAATATCCGAATATGTTGCTTTATATTTTTGACAGATATGGAAAATTAATAACACAAGTAAATCCAAAAGGAAACGGTTGGGACGGCACATATAATGGACAACAAATACCAGCAGACGATTTTTGGTTTACCATTATTTTAGAAAACAATCGAATTATAAAAGGGCACTTTGCACTTTTGAGATAAAATAACTATTTTTACACTTTGTGAAATAAATATATGAAAAAATTAGCCTTACTTTTTTTACTCTTATCCTCCTTAATTTCATTTTCCCAGTTGAGTAACAAACACTGGATTCCACCATTGCATTCAAGAGATCCTAATGCTATTCTTGACCAATATTTATACTTATCAACTTCCGAAACAACACCGTTTTTAGTCACGATAACAGATGGAAGTGGAACCCCTATTCCAAATTCTCCTTTTTCGTTATCAGTAACAACGCCCCGAAAAATTCAAATTGGTATAGGTCAACCAACACAGATGTTTTTAGACATCAGTAATGTAAATGTGGTTGTTTCTGATAAAGGATTAATTCTAGAGGGAAGCAAAAATTTTTATGCGAGTTTTAGAATGAGATCTGATAACCATGCTGAAACAATTATTTCCAAAGGAAAACCTGGTATTGGAACCGCCTTTAGATTAGGAAGTACTCCTCAAGGTGGAGAAGTTTTTATTAGAAATTTTGTTTCTAGCGTTATGGCAACAGAAGACAATACCGTTATTAATCTATCTGATTATAATACAAATGTTGAGTTTGTTTCAGGAACAGGAAATATAACTAGTGATAGTCAAACATTTAATCTAAATACAGGAGAATCAATTGTTTTCTCGGGTTATACAGATGTATCTAGTAATTGGACGGGTTTTATAGGTGCGTATTTAACAGCAACTAAACCCGTTGCGGTAATTACAGGAAACGCAACAGGTGGAGTTTCGAACTCAGGTTCAGATTTTACTTTAGATCAAATTGTATCATCTTCAGAAATTGGTACTGAGTATATTTTTATTGAAGGTAATGGCTTGCCTCAAATGGAATCTCCATTGATTATTGCCGACGTAGATAATACAGATATTTTTGTAAATGGAAATCCAGTAGCGGATATAAGATTAAATGCAGGAGATTATTATTTAGTGCCAAATTCAAATTACCAAGGAACAATTAATAAAAATATTTTCGTTAAATCGTCAAACCCTGTTTTTGCCTATCAATTAATTGGAGGGGCTTCAAGTTATCCAACATCAGGTTTAAATTTTATACCTCCTTTAAGCTGTTTTTTTCAAGAATCTGTTTATTTGCCAGCAATTAATGAAATTGGAAATGTTTTATATAATGCAGACTTGATGATATTATCATATTCTAATGCAATTATTTCAATTAACGGCAATACAATTAACGCATCACAAGCACAAGCAGTACTTGGAAATACAGATTGGGTAACATATAGGATTTCAGGATATTCTGGAAACGTAAATGTTACTTCAACAGGTCCGCTCGCTGTTGGTGTTTTTGGAGAAAGTGGAGTTGCAGGTTTTGCTGGTTACTATTCTGGTTTTGGAAGCGCACCACAAGATACTAATGTAACTGTATGTTCAAATTCTTCACAAGATTTATTTGACGTCATTACTGGAAATCCAGGAACTGGAGGCATATGGACAGAACCCGCAGGTGGAACACCTTTAAATGGAAATCTATTTGACCCAGCCATAAATATTCCTGGAGAATATGTTTATACTTTTACAAAAACTTGTAACACCTCATTAACAACTATTAGTGTTAAAGTAAATGTGACTATTCAACAAACTAAAATTACTGGTGTTAGTAATTCAACCTCTTCTTGTGTAACAACAGCTCCTTATGATTTGTTTCCTTTACTAGGATCTACAGCCGATATTGGCGGAACTTGGTCACCTGCATTACCTTCTGGAACTGGGGATTTTAATCCTGCAGCTGATTCAAGCGGAATCTATTCCTATTCATTTCCAGCATCTGGTTCTTGTGCAGCTGTTTCTTCTTCTGTAACCGTTAATAATTCTGTTGTTCCAATATTAATTCCCGTTACAGATTTTGTGAAGTGTGATGATAATTCAGATGGAAACGATACAAATGGAAGTGTAACATTTGATTTAACAACCAAAACAAATGAAGTTTTAGGAACTCAAACTGGGATAAATGTTACCTATCATAGTAATCAAAATAATGCTGATTTAGGACAAAGCGCAATTACATCGATTAATTCTGGCAACACAGTTATTTGGGTAAGACTTACAATTATTGCTTCAGGCTGTCATTTAGTTACCTCATTTAATTTAGTTGTAAATCCATTACCAACTGTAAATGACATTTCAATTGTGCAATGTGATGACGATTTAGATGCTAAGACAGATTTTAATTTAACTGTAAACAATTCTTTGATTTCAACAAATCCTGGGGATATATTCACTTATTATACTTCTATTGCTGGTGCAAATGCAAATCCGACTTATGATATAATTCCAAATGAGTTGGCCTTTAGAAATACAACACCAACTTTAATGGATGTTTGGACAAAAGTTACAAATTCTAATGGATGTTATAGAATTGCAAAAATAACTTTAAGGGTTTCTGCTCCAAATATTCCTTCGACCTATAATATTTCACTACCGCCAGTTTGTGATGATTTATTAGATATAAATGGAAATAATACTATTAACAACAATGACCGCGATGGAATTGCAACTTTTGATTTAAGTTCAACCGAAGCTACTATTCGTGCATTTTTACTTTTTCAGCAACCAACTTCGATTTATGATATAAAATATTATAGAAACCGTGCTGACGCATTATCAGAATTAAATGTTATAACTGATTTAGTAAATTACAGGAATATTGGTTATCCAACAACTCAAAATATTTGGGTACGAATTGATGGCGATATTTCTAACGAATGCTATGGTTTAGGCCCTTATGTAACTTTAAATATAGAAGCTTTACCATTTGCTCATCCAGTTATTATTCCTAGACAATGCGATGATAATCAAGATGGTATTTTCAATTTTAATACAACTTCGTTAGAAAATGATTTATTACTTGGTCAATCTGGAGTTGCAGTAACTTATTTCGATGCAGCAAATAATCCCTTGCGAGATTCCAATAATAATTTAATTACAAGTCCATTTCCTGCTACTTTTTCATCAACATCTCAAATTATTAAAGCGTTGGTAACAAATACTACTGCACAAGCTTGTTATTATGAAACTACAATTGGTTTCATCGTTGATAAATCGCCAATAGATTTTACAATTCCAACAACTGAAACCACTACTTGCGATGATGAAGTTGAGCCTTCTTTGCAAAACGGACAATATAATTTTACAAATTCTCAAGCAATTCACGACATTGTTTATTTGGGGCAACCCGCTGGAATGGTAGTTGAATATTACGATGAAAATAATGTGCTTTTGTCAACACCATTACCAAATCCGCTGCCTGTTACTTTAACGAAAGACATAAAAATAGTTGTAAAAAACCCAATAAATCCAACTTGTGAAATTATAAAAAATATAAAATTCATAGTCAATCCAGTTCCTAAAATTGAATTAATTGATAGTGAATTAGTTTGTAGTAATATTCCAACTTTTTTTGTTTTATTAAACGCAGGAATCACAGATGGAACTCCAGAAACTGATTATACTTATGTTTGGTCTAAAGATGGGGTAATTATTCCATTAGAAATTTCTTCTACTTTAAATGTGAATGTTGAAGGAATTTACACTGTAAAAGTTACTAATGCTTTGGGTTGTTCAAGAATTAGAACAATTACAGTAGTGGCTTCAGATGTAGCACATTTTGGCATTGCTACAGTTTCAGATTTATCAGATTCAAATACCGTAATCGTGAATGCTTTTGGACTTGGAGATTACGTTTATAGTATAGATTATCCGAATGTTTTTCAATCTATAAATATTTTTACCAATGTTCCAGCAGGAATTCACGAATTTTTTGTGAAGGATTTAAATGGTTGTGGAATATCAAGCCAAATAATTTCTGTAATTGGAATTCCTCCTTATTTTACTCCAAATGGTGATGGAATAAATGATACTTGGAACGTTCTCGGATTGACTGCTACGAATAATTATAATACAACAATCTATATTTTTGATAGATATGGAAAGATCCTAAAACAACTTGCACCTCTTGGAAATGGTTGGGATGGTACTTTTAACGAGCTTCAAATGCCAGCTTCTGATTATTGGTATACTATTTATTTTGAAGATGGTAGAATTTCAAAAGGTCATTTTTCTCTAAAACGCTAAGTTATTAGAAATTTATAATTCATAAAAAAAGCCAAATAGTACATCAGAAATAATGTGCTATTTGGCTTTTTTATGATGTTTATTTCTATTTAATCTTCATCTTTTTCGCCTTCATTTTTAATGTCATTATTTATATAATTAATAATTCCATCTTTGTTCATTCTAATATCGTTTTCATTGGCACTTTTATGACATTTTATACAATTTGTAAAGTTATAAATTCCTTCCTCTTGATGTTCTCCCCTAATAGAATTCAAACTATGTTCATGACACCCATAACAAGTATATACTTTTAAATCATTGGAAGTATGACACGTTTTACAATCCGTGTTATGGTCTTTGTCGAGTATAAAATACTTATTATGATTAAAAGTCGATGGCTTCCATTTATCCAATTTATGACATGAAATGCAATTATTTGTTGAATTACTATGAAAATTATCTTTTGGATTTTGATGACAAGCGATACAGTTATTTTTTGTTTCTTTTTTTATCAAATCATGATTGAAAGATAGTGTGGTAGTCCAATTATTTGTAGAATGGCAACTTACACATGAATTTGAAATCTGATTATGAAGTTCGTTTTTAGGTTGTGCATGACAACTTACACACTTATTTATGTTATTTTCTGATAAAAAAAGATGGTCAAATTTTTTCAATGCCATTTTTGGGTTTATTCCTTTATGGTCAGAATGGCAAGAAATACAATTTTGGTTTTCCAGATTTTGGTGAAATTGAATTAAATTATTTTTATTGTCAATTTCTGAAATTTTGTGACATGAAATACAACTCTTATTTGGCGTTCCTGAAAATGGTTTATGACAGGCCAAACAATTATTTTGTAAATCTGAATGTGTTTCGTATAAATCACCTGGCGACAACATTTTATGAGGAAAAACAAAAACAATTCCTATAATAATGATTGTAATAATTAGAAAAATATATTTAGTTTTCATCAGTTATAAAACATTACAGAAATGATATGAATCAACGAAAATAAACCTAAAAAATAGGTGATTGGCAAATGAATAGTTCTCCAATTTTTCATACTATCCATCGTTATTGAATCCCAAAAAATTTCTTTTTTGATTTCCTCTTCTGACTTTCCAGCTTTTTTTAACTCAGATTTTCGTTCTCTCATCGTTTTGTTAGCTTCTGCTAAAAGATGTTTTCCGACTAATCCGCTTGCTACATTTATGAGTAACATTCCGATTGCCAACCATGGTAAAATAGCATTAATGTGAATTCCTGCATGCACCAATATCATCACAGAACCTGATAAGGCAAAGTATTCATGATAATCAAGTAAAAATTTCGGGGTACTTATTGTGATTATTTTTCTTTTATTTAAGGAATATAAAAAAGAAACCATAATGGTAAATGTTCCAAAATATCCTAAATATCTACCTACAAAAACGAGGTCAAAATAATGTAATATTATATCAATAAAAATGGCACTAAAAATAAGTGTTGAAAACCAAACTATAAAAGGAATAATGTCTTTGAAAATGATACTTTTTTTCATGACTTTATATCATAATAACCCAAAATTGAAATGGTAAATATTTTCAATTTTGGGTTGTATATTGTTTGTTAATCTTCGTCCTTTTCGCCTTGTTCACCAGCTGCATTTTGTTCTGCACCAGCAGTAGGAACAAAATTAGCTCTGATTTCAGTATGACGAATTTCGCCTCCAGTAGTACCCACACTTTTAGTTAAAACACCCGCAAATAAAGCTAACGCCAATGTGATATATGAAAAAATAGTAGCAAACCTGTATTTTTTATATGATGCAAATAATGATACTAATCCAAAAAAACCTGTGGCATACATAATTATGGAAAATTTTTCAGCAATTTCTTCGTGTTCGTGAATGATTTGTTTTCCCACAGACGGCATATCTTCTACTAATTCCTCCGCTCCTTCAGCTGTGTACATACTCAAAGCTGCAAAAACAGCAGCTACTGCAAATAAAATATAAGCTGTGTTTTTTACAGCATTATTTTTCATAAACATCCCTGTTACTAAAATTCCCAATCCAAAAATCGTCCCAATAATCGGAAAGTGGTTTACCACCATGTGTAAATGTGCGTCGTTCATAATTATGTTATTTAAGGTTATACTAATTCAATTATTATCTTATCTTAAATCTACCAAATCTAACTTTAGTTAAAATGAAAATCGATGATATTTATCATATTTTACTATTTTAACAAGTATTTAGTACTGAAAATCTATCCTGCTAATGAAACACCAATTAAAGATCCAATTCCATAAGTTACTGCTGCTGCTGCCAAACCAAATGCAACTTGCCTCAATCCAGAAAATAGAATACTTTTTCCTGTTAATAATGTAATGGCTGCACCAATTCCGAACAATCCAATTATACTACTTCCAATACTTAATAATATAGCATTTTGTCCATCTAAAATCATAAACGGATACAACGGAATAATTGCGCCAATTGAAAATAAAATAAAAGAGGCAATTGCTGCTTCCCAAGCAGAACCGCCCAATTCTTCTTTATCAATTCCTAATTCTTCTTTAATAATTGCATCAATGGCAGTTTCCGGTGATTCAAATGCCTTATCAGCCAATTTTTTTGCTTCTTCAATATTCATTCCTTTAGCTTGATATAACAACACCAGCTCTTTCTTTTCTTCTTCTGGCGATGCTTCTAATTCTTCCATTTCCAAGTCAATTTGACGTTGGTTCAATTCTCGTGAACTTTGAACAGAAAGCCATTCTCCTAAAGCCATTGAAATTGCACCTGCCATCAAACCCGCAATTCCAGTCAATAATATCGTGTTATTTGAAACTGCAGCACCTGCAACTCCCATAACCAAACTCATATTGGAAACCAATCCGTCATTTGAACCTAAAACAGCTGCTCGAAGTGCATTTCCACCAACAGATTTATGACGACTTTCAAATTTTGATAAAAATCCTCCCGAAACATTCAAAGCCTTGTTATTATTGACCGCTTCAATGATATTTAGGTGATTGTGTTCAAAACCATTTGGCTTTTCCCCATTTTCAATTTTATTCTTAATTGCATTTAATGCAAATTGTTTTTCAATATCAGATAAACTACTAATAATTGAACTGTAGCCAAAAATTTTACCCAATTTCAATTGTAATTTTGCTCTTGAAGATGGCAAAGGCATTTCGTGTTTTGAATCAAATTCATTGACTTTACTCAACATTTGATTGGCGTGCCCTTTCTCAATATCTGCCAAACTTTTCAATACCCGATTTAAAGTATCATCGGATTGAATATTTGCGATGCTATCATATAAAAAAGCCGTATCTACTTCTGTTTGTAATTGCCCTTTTAGTTTGTTTAAATCCATTTTGGTTGTATTATTTGTTTTACAAAATTACCATTAAATAAATGAAATTTTCTTAATAACTACTTAACATCTTCTTTTGAAAGCCTTAATATTACAGTAGTTCCACTATTTTCTACGCTTGAAATTTTTATATCAATATCAAGCAAAGAGCAAATTCTTCTGACAATTGACAATCCTAATCCTGTTCCTTTAATTTCAGGGTGGTCATTAGGTTCAGATCTGAAAAATGGGTCGAAAACTTTATTAATATTATCTTTTGAAATTCCAATTCCATTATCAAAAATAGAAACAATAATAGTTGAAGCATCATTGGATAAATCAATACTTATTTCTCCATTTTCATATGAATATTTTAATGCATTTGAGATTAAATTCCCTATTACAATTGATATTAAATAATTATCCGATTTAATGATATAATCTTCAGAAAAATGATGTTTAACAGTAATTCCTTTATTTTTTATTTTATCTGAATATCTTGATAATACATCTAAAAAAATGGCGTTTAAAGAAACTTCTTCATGCTTTATATTTTGCTTTTGATTTTCAAAACGAGCCAATAACAAGAGTTGAGAAACTAAAATATTAAGACGATCCACTTCACTAATACAGAAATTAATTTTTTCTAAATATTCAGTTTGATTTCGAGGCTTTCTAATAAGCACTTCTAATGTTCCTTTGATAACCGCCAATGGCGTTCTTAATTCATGAGAAGCATCTGAAGTCAACTGTTTTTCGCGTTCAACGGCATTTTGAATTCTATCCAATAAATCATTAATTGTTTGAGATAACAACTGTAATTCATCTTTTGGTTTAGGCAAATCAATCCTGGAATTTAAATTTTCTTGGGATATTTTATCAGCTGTTTCAATTATATTTAAAATCGGTTTAATACTTCGTCCTGTAATAATACGAGCAACTAAAAAAAGTAAAATAAGCGTAATAGGATACGATAATAATAATATATTTAACAAGTTTCTTATTGTAATTGAAGCTTCTTCTAATGACACCGCAACTAATAAATAACCCCGAATTTGATTGTCTTTAATTAAAGGAACTTGCATTTGGCGAACCAATTTTCCTCCTAATTTAAAATCAGAAACTACTTTTACCTGACTGTTTTTAGTAAAATGCAAGCTTTCTTTTCTAAGATTTTCTGATTTTTCAATTTCACATCCATATTTGTCAGATAAAACTAAAAAAACAGGGTTTACAGAAATCTCATTGTGTTCTTGTTTTATCCATTCATTTTTATCAATTAATTTCGTTTCGTTATTTACAAATTGAATTTTTTCAAGATATTCTTCAACTTCAAAATTAATATTATCCGTTACATTCTTATGAACCGAGAAAGAAACAATGGAATAAATAATCACGAAAACAACAAAAATTAGCATTGCCGTTGAGATGCTGTAATAAAATGCAATCCTATTTTTTAATGATAATGCAAACATATTTAAAGAATTTCGTTAGCAATGTATCCAATTCCTCGAATAGTTTTTATATAATCATCTTCCTTTTTAAGCTTCAATTTTTTACGAATTGAATTCATAAATACGTCAATTACACCTGTGTCATAATCAAAATGAATGTCCCAAACGTCCTCAATAATTTGAGTTCTTGTACACACTTTTCCTTTGTTTTTTATTAAATAATATAACAATTCAAACTCTCTTTGAGTTAATGCCGCAATATTTCCATCCGTTAAAACTTGATGCAAACCAACATTAATTTC
>CANINJ010000021.1 GCA_947468985.1 Bacteroidota bacterium | reverse complement strand
AGAAACGGTTGTAGGAACTGAAATTGGTGTTGATTTGAATGGTTTCAATAACAGATTGCGTTTTGCTGCAACTTACTACACTAAGAAAAGTTCTGATTTATTAGTTCCAATTCAAGTTACTGGTGCTACTGGTTTCACAAGTGTTTGGGATAATATTGCAAACATGGAAAACAAAGGAATTGAATTACAAGCAGGTATTACTGTTTTAAAAGCTAAAGATTTTAGTTTTGATTTAGATTTAAATTTTGCAAAAAATCAAAATACAGTAACTTCATTAGGTGAATTAAATACGTATATCTTAGGTGGTCAATGGGGTGTTACTTTAGAGGCTAGACCTGGTGATGCTTATGGTGACCTTGTAGGTAGAGATTTCGTAAGAGATGCTAACGGAAGTGTTGTATATGAAAATGGATTACCACAAATTGAAACTACTAAAAAAGTTTTAGGAAACATTACTCCAGATTGGACAGGTGGTGCTAATTTTAGCTTCAAATACAAAGATTTAGATTTCAGTGCATTAATAGATGCTAAAGTTGGTGGTGATGTTCACTCTATGACTTATGCTTGGGGTAGATATGCTGGTACTCTAGAAGAATCTTTAATTGGTCGTGAGACTGGTGTAGTTGGTAACGGTGTTATGTCAGATGGTGCTGGTGGATATGTTCAAAATAACGTAGTTGTTGGAGCAAAAGAATTCAACCAAACTTCTTATGGTAACACAGTTGAATCTAGTGCAATTTTTGATGCTACGTATGTAAAATTAAGATCGATGCAATTGGGTTATTCTTTTCCAAAAAAATGGTTAAAAGGGACTTTTGTTGAAGATTTTAAATTTTCATTAGTTGCTAGAAACTTAGCAATTTTATACAAAAAATGCCCACAAATTGATCCTGAAACAGGTTTTAGTAGTTCTAACGGGGAGCAAGGTCAAGAATTTGGTCAAATTCCTTCTGCTAGATCTTATGGATTTAATATAAACGTTAAATTTTAATTCTAATAATAGTAGATTATGAAAAAAATATCAATTTTATTTGTTGCATTAATAGGACTTTTTAGTGCTAGTTGTGACAAAGATTTCGAAACAGTAAATACGGATCCTAATAATCCAACTGCTGTACCTGCACATTTGTTATTGGGTAATATTATCCGAATTAACCAAAATGCAATTTATGGTATGCAACAAGGTGGTGATATGGGAATGTGCTGGGCGCAACAAGTGTCTAAGGTACAATACAACGATGAAGAAAGATACATTCCAAGAAGAGGCGCTATTGATGGTATCTGGAGTACTCTTTATGCTTCTGTAATTTCTGATGCTAAATCAATGTACACATTGGCTGAAGCAGAGGGAAATACTAACTTAATGGGAATTTCACTTGTGCTTCAAGCAAATGCTTTTCAAATTTTGACAGATCTTTATGGTCCAGTTCCTTTCACTGAAGCTTGTAACCCATCAATTCTTAAACCAGCTTATGACAGCCAAGAGGTTGTTTATGACGGAATTTTAGATTTATTAACTCAGGCTGATGCTAAATTCGCTTCTGGTTCTGGTGATGTTCCTGCTAGTTCTGATTTGGTTTATGGTGGTAACACTGCTAAATGGAGAAAATTAGCTAATTCATTGAAATTAAAAGCATTAATGAGAATTTCTGGTGTAAGAAGTGTAGGAGCTGATGTTCAGGCGCTTGTAGCTGCTGGAAACTTAATGGCTTCTAACAGTGATAGTGCTCAATTAGCTTATTTAGCTGCGCAACCAGATGCAAATCCAATCTATGAAACTGTAGTTTATGGTGCTCGTTTTGAATATAAAGTTAGTTCGGTAATGGTTAACATGCTTCAATCTACTACTGATCCACGTCTTGCAGTTTATGCTAAAATGAATAGTGCGAATGCTTACGTTGGTAATATTCCAGGTGAAGAGCATTCAGGTTCTTATGCAGCATATTCTTCTCTAGGAACTTTATACCAATCAGCTACTTTGCCTGGTGTAATTTTATCTAACGCACAAGTTCAATTTTTATTAGCTGAAGCTTCTGTTAAGGGTTACATAACTGGAGATGCTACAACGTATCTTACAAATGGAATTCAATCTAATTTTACTTTTAATGGTGTTAGTTCTGCTGCATACATTAGTCAAATTGAATCTACATTCGGTACATCTTCTGTAGCTGTACAAGAAGAAGTAATTGGAAAACAAACTTGGATAGCTTTATATGGTCAAGGTTTTGAATCTTGGACAGAATGGAGAAGAACTGGTTTCCCAGCTTTATCACCAGTAGTTAACGCTGCCGAAACTGCTGTTCCAACTAGAATGTATTATCCTTCAACTGAAATTTCTTTAAACAGAGATAGTTATAATGCAGCAACTGCAACAATAACTGGAGGCGACACATTAACATCTCCTCTTTGGTGGATGAATTAATTTAATAATTTTAATAAATTTTAATATGAAAAAGATAAAAATATATTCATTAGTAGCGTTACTTTTTGCAGGTTTTACATTTGTATCTTGTGATGATTCTACAGATGAATTAACAGGCGGTGCCGCTTTAGGTGGTGAGCTTCTTGTGAAAAAAGAACTTGTCGGTTATGTTGTAGGTAATGGTCTTACAACTAGTTATGATAATGAACTTTCTATTTTCCAAGGAACTGAAAAAGTTCTTACAGTTGATGTTTACAAAACATTCACAACTAAAGATGCTAATGGTGACGATATTACTTCTAACAAAGTATTATTAAGAACACTTACTGCTCCTGCAGTAGCACAACATGAAGTGGTTCCTTTTGGAGTAAATTATAATGATTTGGCTGCAAACCTATCTGTTGGTGGTGTTGCTTTACCTGCTACTGATGGTTTATTAAGTATTGGGGATTATTGGACACTTAGTTACGTATCTAATCTTAATAACGGTCAAGTACACGAATCTTCAAAAAGCACTAAAATTGCTGTAGGAACTCGTTTCTCAGGAACATATAAGTGTGTTGATGCTCAGTACTTTAGATTAGGTGTTTTAACTTACACTACTGCTAACTGGCCATCTGTTACTACAATTGAAGCAGTTGATGCTACAACGTACAGAGTTTTAGGTTATTTAGGTGCTTTTTCAAATCACCCAAGTTGGTATTTCACAATTGTTAATGACGTTATTACTATTCCATTAACTTATGGAGGTGCTAATCAATTAGGAAACGGACAACCTTTTATCTCATGTGTTTCAAATCCAGCGGATATGGCACAAGTTAATTGTGGGTCTTCTAATGTTGTTGTTAGAGATGACATAACCGGAAAAGATCAATTGAAAATGAGTTTTGGATATTATACTCCAGGTTCAGGACCTAGAACTTTCTATCAAGTAATGGAAAAAATTGTTCAATAATTTAATTAGATATATAAAAATGAAAAAAATAACAAAACAATTTTTGTTTTGCGCACTTTCACTTTCAGCCTTAACTTTTGTGAGCTGTAGTAAAGATGACGCAACAGGTCAAAGTCAACTTGAAGTGGCTACAGGAGTTATTGCTACGGTTAATTTAAATTCGCCTTTAGCTGCTTCGCAGACTATTAATGAAGGTAATGATGTATCTTATACTTTCACTGTAAATTTGAACAAACCACAATCTAAAGACATTCATTTCAAAGTGAGTCAGATTGCAGGTACTGCTGATGGTGATGATTACTCTGTTGAGCCTGAAATAGTAATTCCTGCTTATGCAACTTCTGCAACTGGAACTATTACTTTCGTTAACGATTGTACTCCAGAAAGTACGGAAACATTAACGTTGCAAATTGGTGATATTACAACTGCAAACGCTACTCTTACTCCGGTAACATTAGATTTTACTATTAATAATTTATCGTCTGATTCATTGGATTTGACTTTTAATTTTAATAAAGCTTTTACTTTAAGTGGAGTTGCTAATAGTTTATGTGCTATTACTTACGACATGGATTTCTATGTATTTGATTCAAGTTTTACTGATACTGGTGTTTATGATGCTGCTGCTTCTGGATGTCCTGAGCACTTAACAATTGATCCAACAGTATTACCTGATGGGACTTATTATATTTTCTATGATATCTGGGATACTGGTAATGTCAATGGTGGTACTAATACTACGACTGATGGTATTAATAATTACTTCCATGAACCATTTACTATTCCAATTACTGTAGATTACTTCAAATGTGGTGGGATGGATGGAACTTTTGCTCAAGAAAGTAGGTTTGCTCCAAAGTCTACATATCCTAGATTTACTCAAACTCCTGTTGGAGATCCGTTATCAAATTTTGTTATTCAAATAGATGTTTTGGCAGGTGTTTATACTTTAAGCAACAGTATTCCTGAAGTTATTGCTTCTGGAAGAAGTGCTAATAACATTGCTGCTTCAATAGCGCATGCAAGAAGAAACAACGGTAAATAATATTTTCTAAGTTTATTTAAAGAGCCACGCAAAGCGTGGCTCTTTTTTTTGCTCTAATTTTATTATTTCTATCTATCTTTGTTTTTTTAAATTTTCAATATGAGAAATTTCTTTTTCGTTTTATGTTTTTTCAAAATACTTTTTTTAGTAGCTCAAATTGATGATTCAAAAAATGCCGTGGTTGTTGCCAAAGCAACGAACTCCCAATACCGTATAATAACTCTTGAACGAGATACTACTTTTGTAGATACTTCGCTTACCATAAAAAAAGAATACGAATACAACTACTTGCGTAGAGATATTTTTGGATTAATGCCTTTTGCAAACGAAGGGCAAACCTATACCACATTACAATATGGTTTAAATAAAACTTCTTCCTTTCCAGAATTTGGTTATACTGCCAAGCAATTCAATTATTTGCAACCCAATCAAATTAAATATTATTCGGTTGCCACACCATTTACAGAATTGTATTTCAAAACCGTTATGGAGCAAGGACAAAATGTAGATGCTTTTGTAACTTTAAATACTTCCGAACGTTTTAATTTTTCCATCGCTTACAAAGGATTACGCTCTTTAGGGAAATATATAAACCAACTTTCAAGCACAGGAAATTTTAGGTTTACAACAAGCTATAATACCAAAAACAAACGGTATTATTCTAATTTTCATTATACTTCCCAAGATAATTTAAACGGTGAAAATGGTGGAATTACAAACCCTGAAAATTTTGAAAGTGATGATCCAGCTTATAAAGAACGTGCCCGCCTTGGTGTTTATCTCAAAGATGCGAAAACTAAATTAATTGGTAAACGCTTTTTCCTTGACCATAATTTCCGCATTAATACAACCAATGGGAATAATAATCTTTATTTAACTCATCAAATTAATTTTGAAAGTAAGTATTTCGAGTTCAACCAAATTACAATTCCAACTTCAATTACTTCAAATGCTGGCGAAGTAAGTACTTTCAATAGGTTTGGACCTTCTTTTGTTACAGGAAACATCAATGATCAAGTGCGCTACAACCGAATGTTCAATAAAGTTGGACTTATCTATGAAAACACTACTTTGGGTAAATTCCAGTTTTTCCTCGATGATTTCAGATACAATTACTTCTATAATTCGGTGTTGTTTTTAACTTCGGGAACTGTTCAAAATGCCATCAACGATAAAATCAATGATTTCGGTGGTCAATATGAATACAGAAAAAACAAATGGACTGGGAAATTCCTTTATTCAAGTTCCATCACAAAACAATCGCTATTTGATTTTAGTGCCAATTTAAAATACAAATACAACGATAAAAATAGCATTTCTTTCGAGTATCAAAACAATAATAAATTGCCAAATAACGTCTATAATTTGCACCAAAGCAGTTATATAAATTACAATTGGTATAACAATTTTAATAACGAAAAGAGCAATACCATTAAAGTTGAAGCCAATACGCAATGGGCAAATGCCACATTGCAATTGAATACGTTAAACGATTATTTGTATTTCAGCAATGACGATACCGCTAATTTACAATTGGTTACACCGAAACAATACTATAAAACCATCAATTATTTATCGCTTAAAATCAACAAAGAATTCAAATTCAGAAAATTTGCACTCGACAATACCTTATTGTATCAAAAGGTAGATCAAAAAGATAATATTTTGAATGTACCACAATTAGTACTTCGAAACACCCTATATTACTCAAATAATTTCTTCAAAAATGCAATGTTTCTGCAAACAGGAATCACATTTAATTATTTCACAAAATTCTACGCCAACGATTACAACCCAATTCTCGGTGAATTTTTCGTACAAAATCAAACACAAATCGGTGCATTTCCAAACTTCGATATTTTCGCAAATGCAAGAATTCAACGTTGTAGAATTTTCCTGAAAGCCGAACATTTCAACTCTGCAATGTCAGGAAACAATTTCTATTCCTCACCAAACAACCCCTACCACGACTTTATGATTCGCTTCGGATTGGTATGGAATTTCTTCCAATAAGCCCTTTTTTTGGGCGTGCCCTCGTTCACGTCATTGCGAGGCACGAAGTAATCTGTGCTAAACTCGGTCGCGCTGTTCGCTGCAATCTCTTGCTCCACTTCGTTCTGCAAGAGGATTTCCGCTGCCATCACTCACGCAAAACTAGAAAACCACAACTATTTTAGAACAATGTACTATCTTTGCAAAAGTTCTATTAAATTTGAACGCTAAAACTAAAACGAAATGCAATATTCAGAAAATATATTAGGAACTATTGGTAATACGCCCTTAGTACGATTGAATAAAGTAACCGCCGAAATCAACGCTTTGGTTCTTGCCAAAGTAGAAACTTTCAATCCAGGAAATTCTACAAAAGATAGAATGGCGTTAAAAATGGTTGAAGATGCCGAAGCCGATGGAAGGTTAAAACCAGGCGGAACAATCATCGAAGGAACTTCAGGAAATACAGGAATGGGATTGGCATTAGCAGCAATAATCAAAGGATACAAACTAATTTGCGTGATTACCGACAAACAATCCAAAGAAAAAATGGATATTTTGAGAGCTGTAGGCGCTAAAGTTGTGGTTTGTCCAACAGATGTTGAACCAACCGATCCGCGTTCTTATTATTCAGTTTCAAAAAGATTAGGCGAAGAAACACCGAATTCTTGGTATGTAAATCAATACGATAATCCGTCAAATGCCTTGGCACATTACGAGCAAACTGGGCCAGAAATTTGGGAACAAACAGATGGAAAAGTTACTCATTTTGTTGTTGGAGTAGGAACTGGCGGTACAATTTCAGGAATTGGAAAATATTTAAAAGAGCAAAATCCAAATATAAAAGTTTGGGGAATTGACACTTATGGATCTGTATTTAAAAAATACCACGAAACAGGAATTTTTGATGAAAATGAAATTTATTCCTACATCACCGAAGGAATTGGGGAAGACATTCTTCCAAAAAACGTAGATTTTTCAGTAATCGATGGATTTACAAAAGTAACCGATAAAGATGCTGCAGTTTACACTCGGAAAATTGCTTTAGAAGAAGGAATTTTCGTTGGAAATTCAGCGGGAGCAGTAATAAAAGGTGTGTTGCAACTCAAAGAACATTTCAAACCAGAAGATGTAGTTGTGGTTTTATTCCACGATTCTGGAAGCCGTTATATCGGCAAAATGTTCAATGATGATTGGATGCGTGAACGTGGATTTTTAGAAGACGACATTACCAAAGCCGAAGACGTAATCAAAGACCACATCGACAAACAATTGATAATTGTACGCACCGAAGAATTGGTTTCCCACGCTATCGAGCGAATGCGTAAATATAAAATATCACAAATTCCAGTAATAGATATTACAGGTTTTGTTGGCTCGGTAGATGAATCTGACTTGTTTCAAAGTTATGTACATGACAAAAATGCTGCCGATAAACCTATTCGTGAAGTTATGGGAAAACCATATCCAATTGTAAAATTAGGAACGCCAATTGAAGAAGTTTCAAAACTATTTACCAGAGAAAATGCTGCGGTATTATTGGATTTAGGAAACGGAAAGCACCATATTATTACAAAATATGATATAATTGGTTCTATAAAATAATTCAAAAGTGTAAATAAAAGTAATATTGACAACTATTGGCGGTATTACTTTTATTTTTAAACGTTGATTTCAAAAATCAAAAATTAGAAATCTTAAATTATATGAACTTCACTGCAATAGATTTTGAAACAGCAACTGCATTTCACCCATGTTCTGTGGGGATTGTAACTGTTGAAAATGGAATAATTGTGGATGAATTTGTTACATTGATAAAACCGCCAAACAATCTTTATTCCCCATTTACCATTCAAGTTCACGGAATTTATCCACGAGATACAGTAAATGCAAAGTCGTTTGCCCAAGTTTTCCCCGAAATTCAAAAACGATTGCAAAATAGAGTAGTGGTAGCTCATAATGAAAGCTTTGACAGAAATGTTCTTTCTAAATCAATGGCGCTTTATGGTTTAGATTACGATAAGTTAAACATTGGTTCTCGATGGGAATGCACTGTGAAAATCTACAAAGCCAAAGGTTTAAAACCAACAAAACTTAGCGATTGTTGCCGAGAAATGAAAATCCAACTGAACCATCACGAAGCTTTATCAGATGCTCGCGCTTGCGCCAAATTGTATTTGTTGCGTTAATTTTACCTAAATTCCATCTCATTTTAATATTAGTATATATTATGTTTTATGTGTCTGCTTTTTGACTACATTAGACAAAGTTTACAAGCCATTCTTTACACGCCAAAAAATGAAAGAAGAATTCCTCCATTATCTGTGGAAATTTAAAAAATTCGACACTTCGAATTTAACCACTTCCAATGGGGAAAAACTCACCATTGAAAATTCCGGACATTATTTACAATTGGCAGGACCTGATTTTTTCAATTCTCAAATCACAATTGAGAATCAAAAATGGGCAGGAAATGTTGAAATCCATCTCAAATCTTCCGATTGGTACGCGCACCATCACGAGCGCGACTCAAATTATGATAGCGTAATTCTTCACGTTGTTTGGGAACACGATTCTGAAATTTACAGAAAGAACAATGCTGAAATTCCTGTTTTGGTTCTGAAAAATCTGGTATCAAAGGATACACTGAGTAATTACAATTCCTTAATCGCTCCAAAATCTTGGATATATTGCGAAAAACAATTGGTTTCAATTGATAGTTTTATTCTTTTAAATTGGCAAGAACGTTTGTTTTTTGAAAGATTGGAACGAAAATCAAAACCAATAAACGAACTTTTAGAAAGCACAAAACAAGATTGGGAAGCGGTTTTGTTTTGCCTGTTGGCTAAAAACTTTGGATTAAATACCAATGGAGAATCTTTTTTGAAAGCTGCAAATTCTATTCCTTTTTCAATTATCAGAAAAGAATGTAACGATTTGCGAAATTTAGAAAGTTTGATTTTTGGAATTTCAGGGTTATTAGAAATTGAAAAAGAAGACGTTTATTATAAAAATCTAAAATCAAATTTTGATTATTTGATTCATAAATATCAGTTAGAACCGACTCATATTAATCCGTTGCAGTTTTTCAAACACCGTCCAGATAATTTTCCAACCATTCGATTATCACAATTAGCAAATGTTTATCATCAGCAACAACAGCTTTTCTCTAAAATAATTGAGGAAGATTCTGTGAAAAACATTTATAAAATATTCAATGTTGCGGTGTCTGAATATTGGGAAACGCATTATCAATTTGACAAAGTAAGTCCGAAAAAAAAGAAAGCACTATCGAAATCATTCATCGATTTGTTAATTATTAATACAATTATTCCATTGCAATTTGCCTATTCAAAAAGCCAGGGCAAGGAGATTTCAGAAAATTTAATTTCGTTATTAAATCAAGTTTCACCAGAAAATAACGCTATTATGGATAAGTTTTCATTGTTTGGAATTAAAGCCAAAAACGCTTTTGAATCACAATCATTGTTGCAACTAAAAAATGAATATTGCAATAAAAGCAGGTGCTTAGAATGTACAATTGGAATAGAATTACTGAAAGAATGAGGTGTTAATTATTGAGGAAATATGAAGTTATTGTGCTAAATTTGTAATGCTTTATAAATTTAATGTAAATGAAACTCATAATTCGGCTTAAATATTTTTTTGAGAAACACGGTTTTCACGTTTCTTCCCGATTGGCAGATGCCTTGGGGATGCGTGCCAATAGTGTGAGATTATTTTTTATTTATATATCATTTGTAACCGCTGGATTATGGTTTGGAGTGTATCTCACTTTAGCATTTTGGTGGCGGCTTAAAGATTTAATTCGAGCGAAACGGAGTTCTGTTTTCGACCTATAAACCATTTAAAATTATGACTTTAAAATCCTACTTCCAATATACAAAATCGCAAAGAAGTGGGATTATTTTGTTGGTGTTGCTTTGTATAACTTTTCAATCAGCCTATTTCTTCATTGATTTTAAAACAGTAACATATAATAGTAAAGAAAAACAAGAATGGCTTACTTTTCAAACAGAAATTGATTCTTTAAAACAAATTAAACGGGATTATATTCCCAAAATTTACCCGTTTAATCCAAATTTTATTACTGATTTCAAAGGGTATAAATTAGGAATGTCAGTTGCGGAAATTGATAGGCTTTTGAATTTTAGAAAAACAAATAAGTATGTAAATTCAGCTCAAGATTTTCAAAATGTCACGAAAGTATCGGATTCATTATTAAATATGATGTCGCCTTATTTTAAATTTCCGGATTGGGTAAATAATAAAAAAGAGTATAAATCTAATTATGTTCCATTTGAAAAGAAGAAAGTAAAAATCATTATTTTAGATATAAATCTTGCAACTAAAGAAGATTTGATTAAAGTATATGGAATTGGCCCTGCTATATCAGATAGAATTTTGAAACTGAAAGAACTATTGGGAGGTTTTGTAAGTATGGAACAAATGAATGATGTATGGGGATTGTCACCAGAAGTTATAGAAAATTTGAATAAAAACTTCAAAGTTGTTGCGCTTCCAAAAGTTAAAAAAGTTGATATTAATAATGCGTCTATTAAAGAATTAATGCTTTTTCCTTATTTTAAATACGCTTTAGCGAAAGCAATTGTCACGTATAGAAGTATGAATGGTGATTTTAAAGAAAATGCGGATTTGATAAAAATTAACGGTTTTCCTAACGATAAAATAAATATTATTGGTTTATATTTGTATTTTTAAAACAAAAAACAATTTTTATGAATTTTGACTACAGCGAAACGCAAGCAATGATTGCGCAATCTATCCGAGATTTTGCAGAAATAAACATACGTCCTTTTATAATGGAATGGGACGAAGCGCAAATATTTCCATTTCCTTTATTTAAAAAATTAGGAGAAATGGGATTTATGGGCGTTTTAGTTCCTGAAGAATTGGGTGGATCGGGTTTAAGTTACCACGAATACATTACGATTGTTGAGGAAATTTCTAAGGTAGATCCTTCAATTGGACTTTCTGTTGCAGCTCATAATTCTCTTTGTACCAATCATATTTTGACTTTTGGAAATGAAGATCAAAAGAAACGATGGATTCCTAAATTAGCTACAGCAGAACACATTGGAGCTTGGGGTTTAACCGAGCACAATACTGGTTCTGACGCTGGCGGAATGAATACAACCGCTGTAAAAGAAGGTGATTCTTGGATTTTAAATGGTGCGAAAAACTTTATTACCCACGCTATTTCAGGAGATATTGCTGTTGTAATTGTTCGAACTGGCGAAAAAGGAGATTCTAAAGGAATGACGGCTTTTGTTATTGAAAAAGGAACGCCTGGATTTACATCAGGAAAGAAAGAAAATAAATTAGGGATGCGTGCTAGTGAAACGGCTGAATTGATTTTTGACACCTGTCGTATTCCAGATGCCAATAGATTAGGTGAAGTTGGTCAAGGTTTTGTTCAAGCAATGAAAATTTTAGACGGCGGAAGAATCTCAATTGGTGCATTATCATTAGGAATTGCAAAAGGTGCGTATGAAGCGGCTTTGAAATATTCAAAAGAAAGACATCAATTTGGGCAACCAATTAGTAGTTTTCAAGGAATTTCATTTAAGTTGGCTGATATGGCAACGGAAATTGAAGCTTCGGAATTGTTATTACATAAAGCAGCATTCTTAAAAGAACAACATCGTCCGGTAACCACATTGGGCGCAATGGCAAAAATGTATTCTTCGGAAGTTTGTGTAAAAGTTGCCAATGAAGCGGTTCAAATTCACGGCGGTTACGGTTATACAAAGGATTATCCAGTTGAAAAATTCTATAGAGATTCTAAATTGTGTACTATTGGCGAAGGAACTACTGAAATTCAGAAAGTTGTTATTGCAAGAAATATATTGAAATAGATAACAAATAGACGGATATATTATAGATTGAAAGTCAAGAAACAAGAAATTGTATCTTGGCTTTTTTGTTACTGTTTGTTTTAGTCTCTCATCTTTTCTAATCTTCTCAAAAATAATTCATTATTTATAATTCATAATTTAAAATAATAATTTACATTTGCACACTTAAAGAAAGGGGGTGTCTATATTATGTTAATTATACCAATTAAAGACGGAGAAAATATCGATAGAGCGTTAAAACGCTACAAAAGAAAATTTGACAAAACAGGAACTGTT
>CANINJ010000020.1 GCA_947468985.1 Bacteroidota bacterium | reverse complement strand
TTTAAAGAACTTGCTTCCCGTTAGGGTCGGCAAAGATAACTAATTTTTAAACTCTCACAAATTTTTTGATTTTATTTTTGTAAAATCTTTAACCCGTTTTTTAGTCTATCAATATGCAATCTCTGTTTCAATGCGGGTGCAAAAGTAGAGCGTTATTCCGCTTGTACAAAGCTTTTTTAAAGTTATTTTTTATTTAATTTGTAAGTCGTTGGAGGTTCGGAAGTTGAGTGCTAGGCATTGGGTGTTGGGTTCGGGAAAATGAAAATTTATTTAACCATATAAAGAATATAAGGGCGTTTAAGTCGGGACGAACTTAATAAATAAAAGGTTCTGGGGATTCGAAATGGCTCAGCCCAGATTGCAGAAGAAAGCCCGCAGTGAAAAAAGATAGTTATTATTAGCGAAAAAGAGCGACCAAAGAAGCTCCTTTTTTGACTTAGAAAAACAACTTTTTGAAGGAGGACTTGAAACGGAAAGCTGGAAATGGCTGCTGAAAAAAAGATATTTAAACTATTTAGAAGTTTTGTGGAAGTATTTTAAAACTCCATTTAGAATTACAGTTGACAGGATGATGAGTGCGCCAATATAGAAATTGACGCTCATTTTTTCGGTTTCTTTGAATACAATTACCGCTAAAATAATGCCGTAAATGGGTTCGAGATTTATAGTGAGCATTACCGTGTAGGGACTTAGAAATTTCATGACTTTTACGGATGCGATAAAGGCATAAGCTGTACAAAATGTACTGAGAATAATGAGATAAAACCAATCGGAATTGGAGATTTGAAAGAATTTTTCGGTGAAACTTCCCGTAAAAAACAGGAAGACAGAGAAAAAAAGTACGCCTCCTAAAAGTTCGTAAAAAGAGATAATTGTGGGGTTGTATTCTTTGGCATATTTTCCGTTTATCATTGAAAATAAGGCGGATAAAAACGCAGAAGAAAGGGCTAATAGTATTCCGTTTATGAAATGACCATCTATATTGAAAATGATATAAAGCCCAAGGAACACGATGATTCCGAAGAGCACTTCATACCAAATTATTTTGCGTCCGTAGAAAAGTGGTTCTAATAATGAGGCGAAAAAAGCACCCGTGGAAAGACAAGCCAAAGTGACTGAAATATTAGAAACTTTAATGGCTTTGAAGAAGGTAAACCAGTGAATTGCGATTACCAAACCGGCAAACAAAAAGCCAATTAAGACTTTTTTCGGCACTTTCATTGGGAATTTTTTATATCCTATATAAAGTAGTATGAAACCGACGGCGAGCAACATCCTGTACCAAACTAAAGGCATTGCGTCGAGTGAAATTAGCTTTCCTAAAACCGCTGTAAACCCCCATACAAATACGATGAAATGAAGATGAAGGTAGCTTTTTAGGTTATCGTTTGGCATTTCGAAGAAGGTAAATTGCTAAAATTCCGAAGATAATATTGGGTAACCAAACGGCAATCATCGGGTTTATTGATGATTTTTCTGCTAATGCACCGAAAATTTTATCGAAAAATACGAATGAAAAAGCGATTGCAATTCCTATTGCCAAATTGATTCCCATTCCGCCTCGGCGTTTCATTGACGATACGGCAAGTGCTATTATAGTAAGGATAAATGCGGAAACTGGTAAGCTGTATTTTTTGTAAAGCACCACTAAATACACGCTAATATTTGAAGAACCACGCTTTTTTTCTTTATCTATAAAATGATATAAATCCAATAACGGTAGTGTTTCTGCAACATAAACCGTGGGTGTTAAATCCTCCAAATCGAAATTAAAAATAGTGTCTTTTTTTTCGGAAACCTCAATTTTATCTGAAAACTCCCCTACTGTTCGTTTTGAATATTCAAATAATGAATAGTTTTTCTCTTTTGGATTCCACTTAATTCTGTTGGCAATAATTTTGAATTGTAATTCGTCTTTTTTGAATTTTTCATACGAAAAGTTGAACGCCATTTTTGAGGCATCATTAAAACTTCCTACATATATATATTCGTCTTTACTAATTTGTCTGAACACATCAGAATCGTCGCGCATAATTTCTTTGCCGCCCGTTCTGAGATAGGTATATCTGAAATTATTAAAGCCTTCACTCGCTCTTGGTAGTAAAAAAATTCCCATTAATAATGCTAAAACAGAAATTATTGACGCACCTATTATATAAGGGCGCATAAATCGTGAAAATGAAATTCCAGAACTTAATATCGCAATTACTTCTGTATTATTCGCCAATTTTGAGGTGAACCAAATAATTGAAAGAAATAGAAATATGGGAAATAAGAGGTTTGCAAAGTAAATTGTAAAGTGAAAATAATACAACGCAATGGCTGACAACGGAATTTTGTTTTCAATCATTTTATCAACTTTCTCTGAAACGTCAATGATGATTCCAATGGGAATAAACATCAGTAACATTACAAAAAAGTTACTCAAATAGCGTTTTAATATGTATTTGTCTATTATTTTCATAAAACTATTACAATCTCTGACTCATGTTTTTAACCATCATTTCTTTCCAAACTTTGAAATCTCCCGCTAAGATATGCTTTCTGGCTTCACGAACCAACCACATATAAAAACCAAGATTGTGAATCGTAGCAATTTGCTTTCCAAGATATTCATTCGCTGAAAAAAGATGGCGCAAATACGCTTTTGAATATTCTGTATCTACGAATGTCAATCCCATTTCGTCAACAGGCGAAAAATCGTCTGCCCATTTTCTGTTTTTAATATTTATTGTTCCATTTGCTGTAAACAACATTCCATTTCTAGCGTTTCTTGTTGGCATCACGCAATCAAACATATCAATTCCAAGTGCAATATTCTCTAAAATATTAATTGGCGTTCCCACACCCATCAAATATCTCGGCTTGTCTTGCGGCAAAATTGCAGTAACAATTTCCGTCATCGCATACATTTCTTCGGCAGGTTCCCCCACTGAAAGTCCACCAATTGCATTTCCTTGCGCCCCAGCATTGGCAATATATTCTGCCGATTGCATCCGCAAATCTTTATACGTACTTCCCTGAACAATTGGGAAAAATGTTTGCTCGTAGCCATATTTCACTGGCACTTTTTCCAAATGATTAATACAACGGTCTAACCAACGGTGCGTCATGTGCATCGAACGTTGAGCGTACCGAAAATCACAAGGATAAGGTGTACATTCATCAAATGCCATAATAATATCGGCACCAATAGTACGTTGAATTTCCATCACATTTTCAGGCGTAAAAAAATGATACGAACCGTCAATATGCGATTTGAATTTCACTCCTTCTTCCTTAATTTTTCTATTTGCCGAAAGAGAATACACTTGATAACCACCAGAATCAGTCAAAATATTCCGATCCCAATTCATAAATTTATGCAATCCACCCGCTTTTTCAAGAATCTCAGTTTGTGGACGCAAATACAAATGATACGTATTTCCAAGAATAATATCAGGATTAATTTCCTCCTTCAACTCCCTCTGGTGCACGCCTTTTACAGACGCAACGGTTCCCACAGGCATAAAAATTGGCGTTTCAATTACCCCGTGATCGGTCGTAATTGTTCCCGCTCTGGCTTGCGTTTGCGGATCAGTCTTTAATAAATCAAACTTCATATAGGCTTTTTTCAGTCCGCAAAGATAAGAGAATTGTGATTTATGAGTTGTGAAATACCAAATAAATTAACATTTATACCATTTATAGCTTTTTTTTGGGCGTGCCCTCATTTTGAACTTTATTGCAAAGAAGGAATCTTTCGGAAAACTCGGTCGTGCTGACCGCTACAATCTCCCGCTCCACTTCGTTCCGCGAGAGGATTTCCACTTCCATCACTCACGCAAATCCATATTCATAAGCACTATTATTTTTAAATTTACTTTTTCGGTCCTAAAATCTAAAATAAAAATTATGTACATTTATATTCAAAATAGATACAAATGGAAAATTCAATCAAGAAACATTGGGAAACAGTTTACGAAACAAAAAATCCAAACCAAGTAAGTTGGACACAAAAAATTCCCAAAACCTCTTTAAATTTAATTCATTCATTTAATACAAACAAAAACGCAAAAATCATAGATATTGGCGGTGGCGATAGCAAATTGGTAGATTTTCTACTTGACGAAGGTTTTCAAAACATAACCGTTTTAGATATTTCTCAAAAAGCAATTGAAAAAGTACAACTTCGATTGGGCGAAAAAGCCAAAAAAGTCAATTGGATTGTCTCAAATATAACTGATTTCAAACCAACAACACAATATGATATTTGGCACGACAGAGCGGCATTTCATTTCTTAACCTCACAAGAACAAATCGATAAATACCTTGAAATTGTAAAAAATGCAGTTTCAGGTCATCTAATAATAGGAACATTTTCTGAAAACGGACCTCTAAAATGTAGCGGATTGGAAATAAAACAATATTCAAAAGAAACAATAACGGAGCAATTTCAAAATGAATTTCAGGCTATAGAATGCTTCACTGAAGATCACTTAACCCCTTTTGATACAATACAAAATTTTATATATTGTAGCTTTAAAAAAGTCTAAAACTGCAATTTAAAAAAAACCAAAAAAATTGTTTCTAAGTACAACTCGCAATCCTTATATTTGCATTCTCATAAAATTAACAAATGAAAATATCATACAACTGGTTAAAACAATTCATCAAAACTGATTTAAATTCAGAAGATACAGCCGCTATATTAACCGATTTAGGATTGGAAGTTGAAGGCGTTGAAAAATATGAAAGTTTAAAAGGCGGTTTGGAAGGCGTTGTAATTGGTCACGTTTTGACATGTATCCAACATACAAATGCCGATAAATTGAAAGTTACAACCGTTGATATTGGTACTGGAACTCCAATTCAGATAGTTTGTGGAGCTTCAAATGTTGGTGTAGGACAAAAAGTTCCTGTTGCTACAATTGGAACCAAATTATATGACAAAGAAGGAAACTCATTTGAAATAAAAAAAGGAAAAATTCGTGGCGAAGAAAGTCACGGAATGATTTGTGCCGAAGATGAATTAGGTCTTGGTGACAGTCACGATGGAATTATGATTCTTGCTGCCGAATTAATTCCTGGAACTCCAGCTTTCAAAGTATTTAATATCGAAACAGATGAAGTTTTTGAAATTGGTTTAACACCAAACCGTGCCGATGCTATGAGTCATTGGGGAGTTGCAAGAGATTTACGCGCGGGATTAATCCAAAAAAACAGCAACCAATCGGAATTAATTACTCCTTCTGTTAATAAATTCAAGGTCGATAAAAGAACCCTGAAAATTGATATTAAAGTTGAAGATGCTAAATTAGCACCGAGATATTGTGGAGTAACAATTTCTGGAGTTACCATAAAACCATCTCCCGAATGGTTAAAAAACAGACTGAAATCTATTGGGTTAACCCCAAAAAATAATATTGTTGATGTAACTAATTATGTTTTACACGAAATTGGGCAACCGCTTCACGCCTTTGATGCTGCCAAAATCAATGGAAATATAATAGTAAAAACGCTTCCTTCAGGAACAAAATTTACCACATTAGACGGAATTGAAAGAAATTTACACGAAGAAGATTTAATGATTTGTGATGAGAAAGGACCGCTTTGTATTGCAGGAGTTTTTGGCGGACAAAATTCAGGAGTTTCAGAAAATACGAATACTATCTTTTTAGAAAGTGCCTATTTTAATCCTGTTTCTGTTCGTAAAACTGCCAAAAGACATACTTTAAGCACAGATGCTTCTTTCAGATTTGAAAGAGGAATTGACCCAACAATAACAGAATATGCTTTAAAACGTGCCGCTATTTTAATTCAAGAAGTAGCCGGTGGAGAAATTACTTCTGATATTATTGATATTTATAATAAGAAAATTGAAGATTTTTCTGTTGTTTTAAATTTCAATAATGTATCAAAAATTATTGGGCAAGAAATTCCAAAAGAAACCATCAAGAAAATTTTAGTTTCCTTAGATATTAAAGTGACAAGCGTTTCAGAATCAAGTTTAGGACTTGTAATTCCTGCTTATCGTGTGGATGTTCAGCGTGAAATTGATGTAATTGAAGAATTATTGAGAGTTTACGGTTACAACAATATCAATTTTACCAAAAAATTAAACGCTACAGTTTCAAATTCAGGTAGAACAGAAGATTATAAAGTTCAAAATATCATTGCAAATCAATTGACATCTTTAGGATTCAATGAAATGATGGCGAATTCATTGACAACGCCGGATTATATCAAATTATCAGAAAATTTAAGAGAAGAATTCAATGTTTTGATTTTAAATCCTTTAAGCAATGATTTGTCTGCAATGCGACAGTCTTTATTGTTTTCAGGATTAGAAGCTGTTTCATTTAATATTAATCGAAGAAATTCCGATTTAAAATTATTTGAATTTGGAAAAACCTACCATAAATTGCCATCAGGATTTGATGAACCTAAACATTTAACTTTGTTCACAACTGGTAACCGATTGGGAGAAAGCTGGACAAATGCTCAAAAACCATCTGACTTTTTCTTGTTTAAAGGTTATGTAAATACGATTTTATCGCGTTTAGGAATTAACAAAATTCAATACAAACCTGTAACTTCGGATGTTTTTGCTGAAGGAATTGCAATCGCTGCTGGAACTGAAATTTTAGTAGAATTTGGAACCGTTAAAAAAACCATCTTAAAACATTTCGACATCAAACAGGAAGTTTTTTATGCTGATTTCAATTGGAATGCGATTTTAAAATCACTTTCTAACAAAATTAAATTTACAGAAATTCCTAAATATCCAGAAGTTCGTAGAGATTTAGCTTTATTAGTTGATGAAAAAGCAACATTTGAAGAAGTGTATAACATTGCACGTCAAACCGAAAAATCCCTTTTAAAAGACATTACGCTTTTTGATGTATATATAGGTACGAATTTACCCGAAGGGAAAAAATCGTACGCAGTGAGTTTCACGATTCAAGACGATTCTAAAACATTAACAGATACTCAAATTGAAAAAATTATGAGTAAGCTTCAATCTAATTTTGAAACGCAACTTGGCGCTCAATTAAGATAAATACTTTTAAAAATACAATCCAAATACAGCTAAGTCATTCCTTTAGCTGTATTTTTTTTAGCACAAAAACGGCGCATTTTAAATGTATAAAATTGTTATATTTGAAATGTTGCAAATCAAACTCACAAAATGCAGAAAATTTTCAAACTAAGTATCGTTTTATTTCTATTTTTATTTCAAAGTGTTTTTGCTCAACAACCTGCAAAACCGAACGCTGTTGCTATTTACAACCAAATTCAAAAACTAAATTTTTTAGGTTCTGTATTGTATATTGCGGCACATCCTGATGATGAAAATACCCGATTAATTTCCTATTTGTCTAATGAAAAAATGGCTCGAACAGGCTATTTATCGCTAACTCGTGGAGATGGCGGTCAGAATTTAATTGGTTCTGAATTACGCGAACAATTAGGAGTTATACGTACGCAAGAACTTCTGGAAGCCAGAAAAATTGATGGTGGTATTCAGTTTTTTTCGCGTGCCAATGACTTTGGATATTCTAAAAATCCTGACGAAACCCTACAAATCTGGGATAAAAATCAGGTGCTAAGCGATGTAGTTTGGGCAATTCGTAAATTCCAACCCGATGTAATTATCAACCGATTTGACCATCGTTCGCCAGGAACTACACACGGACATCACACTGCTTCTGCCCTATTGAGCGTTGAAAGTTTTGATTTAGCAAACGATTCAAAAATATTTCCCGACCAATTAAAATTCGTTCAGCCTTGGCAACCAAAAAGACAATTTTTCAATACTTCGTGGTGGTTTTATGGAAGCAAAGAAAAATTTGAAGCAGCCGACAAAACCAATTTAAGTGCCTTACAAATTGGTGTTTTTTATCCATCATTAGGAAAATCAAATCAAGAAATTGCAGCGTTGAGCAGAAGTTGTCATCAATCGCAAGGTTTTGGAAGTACAGGAAGCCGTGGTGAAGAAACGGAATATTTAGAATTGCTTAAAGGAAGTTCTTTAAAAGATAAAACCAATGTATTCGATGGAATTGATACTACTTGGAATCGGGTGAAAGGTGGAGTAGCTATTGGACAATTATTAGAAAAAGTACAACAGCAATTTGATTTCAAAAATCCATCGGCAAGCATTCCAGATTTGGCGAAAGCCTATTCAATGCTTCAATTATTAGAAGACGAACATTGGAAAACCATAAAATCTGAGGAAATTAAGAAAATAATTGCAGCCTGTTCTGGATTGTATCTTGAAGCGGTTTCAGAAAATCAAACGGCAAATTCAAATAGCATTCTAAAAGTCAAAATTGAAGCCATAAATAGAAGTTCAATACAGATGCAATTGGAAAGCATTACTTCGTTAGCAGAACAAAAAAATACGCTTGAAAATATCGCATTAAATAATAATATTTCTCAAAATTTGACTTTGGAACTGCAATTGCCTGCAACATTAGAATATACCAATCCATATTGGTTAAATGAAAAAGGCACGGTTGGAATGTACCGCGTTGACAATCAAATGAACGTTGGTATTCCAGATGTAATTCGAGAAGTAAAAGTTGTTTTTATGGTTGCTATAAATGGAATTTCAATCCCTTTTGAACGAAATGTTATCTATAAATATAACGACCCAACGAAAGGCGAAATCTATAATCCATTGGATATTGTACCCGAAATTACAACTTCAATCATTGATAAAGTTGCCATTTTCAATACCGATAAATCCAAAACTATTGGCGTAAAAATTAAAGCTGGAAAAGATTCAGAAAACGGAGTACTAAGATTAGATGTCTCAAAGAATTGGAAAGTTAATCCAACCGAAATCGCATTTGCCTTGAGCAAAAAAGGTGAAGAACAAATTGTATATTTCGAAGTTTTTCCATCCAAAAATGCAGATGAAATTACGGTAAAATGTATCGCAATTGTAAACGACAAAACGTTTGACAAAGAGCAAATCAACATCAATTACAATCACATTTCAAAGCAACAAATTTTGAGAACTTCTGAAGCGAAATTCATCAAATTAGACATCAAAACGGGGAACGAAAAAATAGCCTATATTATGGGTGCGGGCGACGAAGTTCCGAAGAGTTTAACGCAAATGGGATATGAAGTTTCCATACTAAAACCCGAAGAAATAACTAAGGAAAAACTACTGAATTTCGATGTAGTTATCACTGGAATTAGAGCGTACAATACTGTTAAAGCATTGGCATTTAAACAAGATATTTTATTCGATTTTGTCAAAGAAGGGAAAACAATGTTGGTGCAATACAACACCACGGATGAATTGGTGACTAAAAATATTGCGCCTTTTTCACTGAAAATTTCCAAAGATAGAGTTACCGAAGAAAATGCAGAAATACGGTTTTTAGAACCACAAAATCCTGTTTTGAATTACCCAAATAAAATTACTTCCAAAGATTTTGAAGGTTGGAAACAAGAACAAGGACTGAATTATCCAAGTGAATGGGACGCTGCCTTCACCCCTATTTTGTCTTCAAATGACAAAGGCGAAACTGCAAAAAATGGAGCGTTACTTATCGCAAAATACGGAAAAGGACATTATATTTATACGGGTTTGAGTTTCTTTAGAGAATTGCCAGAAGGCGTTTCTGGTGCGTTTAGATTGATGGCGAATATAATTTCTATTAAATAAAATCGAGATGAACGAAAATAAAATGTGGAAGAAAAATTACACTTGGGTTTTAGTAGCCAATGCAATTTACATCGTTTTTTACTTTATTATTATGCAACTATTTTCCTAAGCTATGCAAAAAATTGATTGGATTGTTCTCGTAATTACCCTGCTTTTTATTGTAATTTATGGCGTTTGGAAAACGAAAGGAAGCACGAAAAATGTTGAAGAATACATTTTAGGAAACAACGAAACCCCTTGGTGGACAGTTGGACTTTCCGTTATGGCGACACAAGCAAGTGCGATAACTTTCCTTTCTACGCCTGGGCAAGCGTACCACGACGGTATGGGATTTGTCCAATTTTATTTTGGTTTGCCCATTGCAATGGTAGTCATTTGCATCACTTTTATTCCCATTTATCACAAACTTAAAGTTTTCACGGCGTATGAATATTTAGAACAACGCTTCGATTTGAAAACACGTTCCTTGGCAGCAATATTATTTTTGGTTCAAAGAGGTTTGGGAACAGGAATTACCATTTATGCACCTTCAATTATACTTTCGTCGATATTGGGTTGGAATTTAACGCATTTGAACATCATTATTGGAACGCTCGTTATAATTTACACGTTTTCTGGTGGTACAAAAGCTGTAAATGTCACTCAAAAATACCAAATGTTTGTGATAATGTTTGGAATGTTTGTCACGTTTTTCTTGATTTTACATTTATTACCAAACGATATGACTTTTGGAAATGCACTTCATATTGCTGGTGCAAATGACAAAATGAACATTGTAGATTTTTCATTTGACCCCGAAACGCGCTATACTTTTTGGAGTGGAATTACGGGTGGTTTTTTCTTAGCACTTTCCTATTTTGGAACCGATCAATCGCAAGTAGGACGCTATTTATCAGGGAAATCTGTACGGGAAAGCCAAATGGGATTAATTATGAACGGATTTTTGAAAGTCCCAATGCAGTTCTTTATTTTATTGATTGGAGTGATGGTTTTTGTGTTTTTCCAATTCAATCCCGTTCCGTTAAATTTCAATCCAAATAACAAAATTGCCATTGAAAAATCAATTTACAAAACCGAATACCACCAACTCGAAAAGCAACTTGTAGATTTATCAGAGGAGAAAAAGGAATTTAATCTTTTGTATATCGATCACTTGAATCAAAATTATGACAATCCAATATTAAGGAGAAAACTAACTACGCTTTCCAATAAGGAAAATGATTTGCGAGACCAAGCCAAAGAATTGATTTCAAAAGCGGATGATAAAGCCGAAACAAACGACAAAGATTATGTATTCATAAACTTCATTCTCACCTATTTACCCAAAGGATTAATTGGATTATTATTGGCTGTAATTTTGTCGGCAGCAATGTCATCAACGGCTTCAGGGCTAACAGCATTGGCATCTACAACGGCAATTGACATTTACAAACGGAATTTAAAATCCCCAAAATCCGAAAAACATTATGTCAATGCAACCAAACTTTTTACAGTTTTTTGGGGGATTATCGCCATACTTTTTGCCTGCGTTGGAACCTTGTTTGAAAATTTAATTCAGTTGGTAAACATCGTCGGTTCGGTATTTTACGGTACCGTTTTAGGGATTTTCTTAGTTGGTTTTTACATCAAATACATCCGAGCAAAATCTATTTTTTGGGGCGCAATATGCTCGCAATTAGCCATATTCTATATCTTCTACTTGGAAATTGTAAGTTTCCTATGGCTGAATTTCATTGGAGCGGTACTAACCATTTTGGTTTCATTATTCCTGCAAACCTTTATTTTCAGAACAAAGAAAATCGGTATTCAAGAAATATAGCGAATAGCGGGTATAATCGTGAGCTGAAATTAAAAGTTGTGCTTCAAATAAACAAAAAAAGCTACTTGAAATTAGTCTTTTTCTTCCCATTTTCCAACTACAGAAGTTGCCAAAGCATTTCCTAAAACATTGGTTCCACTGCGGAACATATCGCAAAAATGGTCGATTGGAAGGATTAATGCGATGCCTTCAATGGGAATTTTGAACATTCCACAAGTTGCAGCAACGACCACCAAACTCGCTCTTGGAACTCCTGCAATCCCTTTGCTGGTGAGCATTAGAACAAAAAGCATAGTGAATTGTGTTGGTAAATCCAAAGGGATTCCATACGCTTGAGCGATAAAAATGCTCGCAAAAGTCATGTACATCATACTTCCGTCGAGGTTGAAGGAATAGCCGAGGGGCAGCATGAACGACACGATTCTGTCTTTTATGCCAAAACGTTCTAATTCTTCGGTTAGTTTTGGAAATACTGCTTCGGAACTTGTGGTGCTAAAGGCGATAACGATTGGGTTTACGATTCTTTTTAGCAAAATACTCATTCTTGATTTCAGGAAAATGTATCCTACTAAAACCAAAATAAACCAAAGTGTAGAAATTCCGACTAAAAAGGAACCGAAAAATTTGGCGTAGGTAAATAATAATTCGTTGAAATCTCGAATAGCAAAAACTCCCGCAATGGCTCCAAAAACTCCTATTGGGGCGAATTTCATTACATAATTCACCATTTTCAAAACGATGTGCGATAATTTATCTAAGGCATTTACAACTGGTTTTGAATTGTCACCAATTGCGGCTGCAGCCAATCCAAAAAAGATAGAGAAAATTACGATTTGCAGGATTTCATTTGTTGCCATTGCTTCCACAATGCTTTTAGGAATAATGTGTTCGATGAAATTTTGTGCTGAAAATGCATGTGTTTTCTCGGTAACTTCACTTGCAGTGGTTACATCGACATTTGATAAATTTAATCCTTCGCCTGGTTTCAAAACATTTACCCAAAACATCCCAATTAATAATGAAATAAAGGACGCTGTGAAAAACCAACCCATTGCTTTTCCTCCAATTCTACCCACAGATTTGATGTCGCCAAGTTTGGCAATTCCAACGACTAATGTTGAAAATACCAAAGGTGAAATTATCATTTGCACCAATCGGA
>CANINJ010000019.1 GCA_947468985.1 Bacteroidota bacterium | reverse complement strand
TTATATGAAAATGGAGGAACGCTTTTTTGTGGTCACGATTCAGGAACATTTATAGTTGAAAATGGTAATGCAACGCCTATATTTTCTCAATCGGGAACTTGGAAATTCTCGACTGTTCCAAATCATAACAACTTGCTTTTACAAGGGAATTATTATGGCATTTCTGTTTTAGAAAAGGTAAATAATCGATGGGTTTTCAGAAATAAAATTTCTGGATTTGACTATTCTTCTCGGTATTTTGAAATCACCAATTCTTTAGATGTTTATTTAAGCCACGAATACAAAGGAGTTTTCCGATTAAAATTAGATGATAAATTATTAAAAACAAATAAGTTTGTAACGTATCAATCTCCTACAAAAGGAAAAAATGCAAGTCTGGTGAAATTCAATAACGTAATTTACTATGCTTATAAAGAAGGTATTTTCAAATTAAATACGACTTCAAAGGAATTTGAAAAAGATAAATTATTGAGTTCTGTTTTTGAAAAAGACGAATATACTTCAGGAAAAATGATTGTTGATAATTCCAATAAAATCTGGTTGTTTTCAAAAAATTATATTCACTATTTTACTTTAAGTAAATTGAGTTCTGATTTAAAACAAAACACTATTCCAATTCCATCCGCATTGACGAATTCAATGTCTGGATTTGAAAACATTGCACAACTCTCAAATTATGGTTATCTTATTGGAACTACAGATGGATATTACACGATGAATATCAATGATTTAAGTTTTAAAAACTATACTGTTTCCATTTCATATATTAGTATTAACAAATTAAATGAACATTCTTTTAACGCTTCAATTTCTGAACCTGGAGAGTTTAAATATGCTGAAAATAATATTACATTCAATTATACCGTACCTGAATACAATAAATATATTAATGCCGAATATCAATATTTATTAGAAGGAGTTCAAGACGAATGGAGTGAATGGAATGCAAAATCAACGGTCAATTTCAAGAATTTATCTCCAGGTGAATACACTTTTAAAGTAAGAGCAAAAATTGCTAATTCATCTCCAGAAAATATGGCTTCCTATACTTTTGTAATTCTAAAGCCTTGGTATGCCACAAATTTTGCCATTATTTTTTATATAATCGCAATTATGATTATGGCGCATTTTATAAATAAAGCGTATAAAAAACATTATAATAAACAACGAGAAAAACTAATTGAGGAAAATAATTTATTGCTTGAAATTAAAGAATTAGAAAATTCTCAGGAACTTATGAAAGTTAGGAATGAGCAACTTTCACAAGATGTAGATACAAAAAATAAAGAATTAGCAGTTTCAACAATGAGTCTAATAAAGAAGGATGAATTATTGACTTTGATTAAAGAAGATTTAAAAAACACTTCTGATGATGGTTCTAAAAGTATCAAATCGGTGATTACAAATATCACGAAAAATATCGCTGAAGAAGATTCGTGGAATGTTTTCAAAGAAGCTTTTGATAATGCAGATAAAGACTTTTTGAAGAAGTTGAAATTAGCGCATCCATTACTAACTCCAAACGATTTGAGACTATGTGCTTACCTTCGACTGAACCTTTCTTCAAAGGAAGTTGCGCCACTAATTAGTATTTCTGTTCGTAGTGTTGAGATAAAACGCTATCGATTGCGTAAAAAAATGGAATTATCCCACGAACAGGGACTTGTGGAGTATATATTGTCTATATAATCAAGTGTATTGAACCTCACTTTAACTATACAACACCACAACAATTTTTTTAAATAGCTTTGAGACGAATATTCAAAATGATTATTTAATTCATTAATAGCTATGTAAGCGCTATCTATCATTGATTAATTTACAGTATTCGGATTAATCTTTAGTTTTTTTTCAATTGTATGTTTTTTGTTGTGGTTCTTTTTAATTTTTTCTCCTTCTTTAACAATATTTTTATAATTCTTAAAACAAACCAAATTATTATTATGAAATCAAAATTATTACTAATCACTTTTATTTTAATTTCTACATTGGGCTATTCCCAAATGCTAGAAATTAGTGGAAGAGTAATCGATTCAAAATCAAACACTCCTTTAATAGGTGTAAATGTAGAAATCCAAAACACATCCCAATTTTTCACTTCTGATGTCGATGGAAATTTCAAATTTTCAAAAGTTCCTTCTGGTTCTAAACTTATTTTTAGTTTTATTGGCTATAAAAACTACGAACTTAAAGTAACTAAATCTCAAAAAATTACCATAGAAATGCAAGCCGTTTCTGAATCTTTAGAAGAGATTGTCGTTATTGGTTACGGTTCCAAAAAAAAACGTGATGTAACAGGATCTGTAACAGTAGTTTCAAGTAAAACCATTGATGAATTAAAACCTATTAAAATTGAGCAAGCATTACAAGGAACTGTTGCTGGTGTTGCTGTTTCGGCTCAATCTGGTTCGCCAGGTGCTGGTTTAGATATTAGAATCCGTGGAATTTCTACCAATTTAAATAATGCTCCTTTAGTAATTGTTGATGGTTATCAAGGTGATTTAGGAATTATTAATCCAAATGATGTTGAAAGTATTACCGTTTTAAAAGATGCTCAAGCAGCAATATACGGAACTATTGGTGCAAACGGTGTAATTTTAATTACCACAAAAACGGGTAAGAAAAATGCCAAAACTAAGGTGACTTACAATTCCTACTTCGGTTCGCAAGAAACAACCAAAAAAATCAATTTGCTTAATGCTACAGATTATGCTCTTTTACTTAATGAAAGTTATGGAAATGGCGGGCAAGCATTACCTTACCCAATTGTTACTGGTTTAGGAAAAGGTACAAATTGGCAAAATGAAGTTTTCAGTAAAGCACCAATTGTTAGTAATGATTTTTCTATTTCTGGTGGTTCTGATAAAATTACATACTCTTTTAGCGGTTCTGATTTGTACCAACAAGGAATTATTGGTGCTGGAAAATCGGATTATAAAAGAAATACTGCACGTTTATCTTTAGGTGCCGATTTATCTGATAAATTCAAATTATCTGCCAATGTAGTTTATACCTATATTGATAGAGATGGTTTAAATGAAAGAGGTTTGGGTTCTGTATTATTTAATGCCATAAATACGCCTTCAACATTAACGCCACGTGATGTCAACGGAGATTTTACTTTGGTTCCAAGTACAACTGGTTTTGGTATTGAAATTATCAACCCTTTGGCTCAAATTGAAAACACCTATAACGATTATAAACTCAAGAAATTAAACGGAGGAGTTACTTTAGATTATGATGTTGTAAAACATTTTAAAGTGACATCCAGAGTTGGTTTTAATACTGGAAACAGTAAAAGTAAAACTTTTAACAAACAAGTTAATTACGGTGGAAAAGTGTTTGATGTTACTCGAAGTAGTGTGAATCAAAATACCATAAACGACAATGATTATACTTTTGATGCTTTTGGTGTTTATGAAAATACATTTAAAGAAAATCATAAATTTAAACTGACTATTGGTCAAACAGTTTACAAAGAATTTGGTTCGGGACTTTTTGCAACGGGCTATGATGTGCCAAACAATTCTTGGGACAATGCTGATATAAGTTTGGCTACAGGAACAAGTGCTGCTGGTGCTCGTGATGTTGGTTCTTATGGATATGATGAGCGAAGATTGACACATTTTGGAAGATTTGAATATGACTTTAAAGGAAAATATTTGTTTTCTGCTATGGTTGCAAGAAACGTCTCTACAAAATTTGGCCCTGACAATAGAGTAGCAGTTTTTCCATCTTTTACAGGTGGTTGGATTGTTTCCGATGAAAATTTCTTTAAAAAAGATGGTTTTTTTAATTTCTTAAAAATAAGAGCCAGTTGGGGTTTATTAGGAAATGATAAAATTGGCAATAATGCTTACGTTGGAAATTTAGGTGGTGAGGGAACGTATGTTTTTGATAATACTTTATTAAATGGAGTTGCTGTTGGTGTAATTCCAAATCCAAAAATTAAGTGGGAAGCAGATGAGAAATTAGATTTTGGTTTTGATGCTAAATTATTAAATAATAAAATTGATGTGACTTTCGATTATTTCAAAGACACCCGAAATGATTTATTAATTGGAAATATCCCAGTATCAGGAATAACTGGTGTTTATGCGCCAGGATCTGGAGCACCAACAATTAATGCAGGTTCGGTTGTAAATGAAGGATTAGAATTTGCGGTTATTTATAAAGATAAATTATCTGATGATTTTAAATTTGGAATTTCATATAATATAACTACTCTTAAAAATAAAGTTACAAAAGTTGATAACAGTACTGGTTTTATTGAAGGAGGTAGTTTTGGAGTAAGCCAGCCAGCACCATCAAGAATGGAAGTTGGTCACGCAATAGGTTATTTCTTAGGATACCAAACAGACGGGATTTTCCAAAACCAAGCTGAAATTGATGCACATCCGTCTCAAGCGGCTTTAGGTGCTGCAACTTCACCTGGAGATATTCGCTATAAAGATTTGAATGGCGATGGTGTTATCGATTTAAAAGATAGAACGGATTTAGGAAGTCCAATAGCCGATTTCACAATGGGATTGAATTTGAATTTCAATTATAAAAATTTCGATTTTGTAGCCTATTCTTATGCTTCAATTGGAAACGAAATGGTTCGTAATTATGAAAGAACTTTGTCTAATGTTAACCGTTTAAACTATGTTTTGGGAAGATGGACTGGCGAAGGAACAAGTAATACCGTTCCAAGAGTTACAACGGGTGCTACAAATAATAATGTACTTTCAGACTATTTTGTAGAAGACGCTTCATTCCTAAGAATCCAAAATATTCAATTGGGTTATACTTTGAATAAAACACTATCTGAAAAATTCAAAATCAGTAAATTACGATTGTATGCAGGTGTGAATAATTTATACACTTTCACTAAATACAGAGGTTTTGACCCAGCTGCAACAGACGGTTCTCCAATTGGTGGTGGAATTGATTTCGGATTTTATCCAACTCCAAAAACCTATATGATGGGTATAAATGTTAATTTTTAATACTAGAAAGATGAAAAAATATATTATAAAATCAAGTATTGCCATTGCACTTTTTGCAACAATCAGCACTTCTTGTTCCGACAATTTTGTAGATAGAACTCCAGTTTATTCTATCGATTCTGAGAATTATTTTAATTCTAAAGCAGATTATGATAATGCATTAATAGCAGCTTATGATATGTTGCAATCTTCCTATATCAATGTGATGATGGGAGAAATTGCATCCGATAATACTTTGTCAGGAGGTGAAAGTGCAACTGATGTAATCGGAATTCAACAAGTAGATGAAATGACGCATACTCCTCAAAATAGCAATCTGAAAGATCTTTGGAACTGGATGTTTGCGGGAGTTAATAGAGCAAATTACATTCTGGAATTTAAAGATAAAACGGACTTCTCTGGTAAGAACCAAGTGATTGCCGAGGCTAGATTCTTACGAGCGTATTACCAATTTGAATTGGTGAAATGGTTTGGTGGTATTCCAATAAAAGGCGATTCTCGTTTCAAATTAAACGATGAAAAAACTATTCCAAGATCTTCAACTACGGCTGTTTATGCTTCAATTGAATTGGATTTGCAATATGCTATAGATAATTTGAATCCTGTTGCCGCTCAAAAAGGTAGAGCTACAAAAGGAGCTGCTCAAGCACTTCTTGGGAAAGTATTTTTATACCAAGATAAATTTGTAGAAAGTGCTGCAGTTTTAGAAACTTTAATTAATATTAATACGTATTCATTAGTTTCAAACTATAATTCTATTTTTGAAAATACGGGTGAAAACAATGCGGAATCAGTATTTGAAGTACAATATACTGATGCAGAAGGAGCAAGTTTCGGATGCCTCCAATGTAGTGAAGGTAATGTGGCCGTTGGTTTCAATGGCATTAGAAATTATGCAGGACCACTTTTCGATTCTGGGTATAGCTTTAATGTTCCAACACAAGAAGCGTACAATGCTTATGAAGCCGGAGACAGCAGAAGAGATGTAGCAATTTTAAATATTGTTACTTGGGCTTCATTAAATACAGGGGTTTCTTATGGAACAGGTTACAAACACACGGGATTTTTCAACAGAAAATACATTGCTCGTCAAGGAGATGCGAATGTTGGTGATCAAAATTTAACGAATCCAAATAATTACCGTTCTATTCGTTATGCAGATGTATTGTTAATGGCTGCTGAAGCAAATAGCCGTTCTGGTAATGATTCTAAAGGTCAAGAATACCTAAATAAAGTTCGCGATAGAGCTTTTGGAGATACAAATCACAGAATTACAGTTGGCGGACAAGCCTTAACAGATTTTATTTGGAATGAAAGAAGAGTCGAGTTACTTGGTGAAGGACACCGTTTCTTTGATTTAGTTCGTACTAGTAAAGCAGCTGGAAAAATCACTGGATTTACATCAAATAAAAATGAAATTTTCCCAATTCCTTTCGAAGAAATTCAGTTTTCAAACGGAAATTGGCAACAAAACCCTGGATATTAATAAATTTAGAACTATGAAAAATATAAAAATTTTAATTAGCATTTTTGTTTTGACAATCCTTTTTGGATGTTCAAAAGACAGTAACGATGTCGATTTAGAAGCAATTGCAGCACCTATAAATATCTCTGCAAAAATAGCAATTGCTCCTGATAATACTGGAAACGTTACCATTATTCCAATTGGTGAAGGTGTTTCACAATTTGAAGTTTACTATGGAGATGCAACTGTTGAACCTGCTTTACTTGGAGCTGGAGTAGCAACTACTCATAAATACAATGAAGGGACTTTTACTGTTAAAATTGTTGGTATTACTGTAAATGGAAAACGATCTGAATTTACTCAAGTAATTACTATTTCTTTCTTTCCTCCAACAAATCTTCAAGTTAATGTTTCAGTTTCCACTTTAAATACTATGGAAGTTAATGTAACTGCAACTGCAGATTTTGAAACCAATTTCAAAGTATATTTTAACAGTGCAGATCCTAATGATATTCCTGAAACTTTTTTGCAAGGGGAAACCAAAACACACCTTTATGCTAATCCAGGAACCTACATAGTAAAAGTTTATGCCGTAAGTGGAAGTGCTCAATCTGCTGTTCCATTTACTCAATCTGTAACGGTTACACGTTCGGTATTGATACTTTTACCTGTAGATTTTGATTCAACAACGCTACCTTATACTTTCTTAAATTTTGACGGAGGAAATGCTACAAGAGTTGCGAATCCTTTTCCAACAGGAATTAATACAACTCCTTTCGCAGCTAAAATGGTTAAAGGGCCAGGTCGAGTTTGGGGTGGAAGTCTTATTACACTTTCTTCTCCAATCAATTTTTCTGTGAATAAAAAATTCAAAGTAAAAGTTTATTCTCCAAGAGTTGGTGCTAAATTATTATTGAAAGTTGAAAATTTAACGAATGGCGGAATATCATTTGAAAAAGAAGTTACATGTACAGTTGCAAATGCCTGGCAAGAACTAACATTTGATTACACAGCAATATCAACTACAAATTCCTATCAAAAATTGGTGTTTATTTTTGATAATGGTACAGTTGGTGATGCTTCTCCAAACTTTACATTCTATTTTGATTCTATAATTCTGACTAACTAATACCTATGATGTTTACTATTCATAACAAAACAATTACTAAAATGAAAAAAATATTTATAAATATAATCTCCGTTTTCGCCTTATTTTTAATGGCAAGTTGTCAAGAAGAATCGAAATCTTTCGGGGCTTTAGACGCTCCTGTAAATCTTCTTGTTACAGCACAAATTGTTGGTCAGAATAACACAGATGCTTTAAATGGAGATGGCTCAGGAAAAGTTTTATTTACCGCAACCGCAGATAACGCAATTTCCTACCGATACATTTTTGGTGATGGCACCTCTCAAAATTCACCTTCAGGTATTTTTGAAAAAAGATACAATCAATCGGGTTTGAATACCTTTACCGTTACAATTATTGCAACTGGAAAAGGAGGAATTGCAGCAACTACAACTATAGAAGTAACTATTTTAAGTAATTTTACCGATGTTGAAGCAGTTGAATTCTTAACTGGAGGAACTAATAAAAATTGGTATTGGTCAGCTTCTGAAACTGGATATTTAGGAGAAGGATTAAATAGTACCGATAATACTACTAATCACTTTGCAAATGAATATTCATCTGTACCATTTAATCCAAATACAATTTGCTTGCATGACGATGTTTTGAATTTTTCAAATGTGGGCGGTAATTTATTTTATGAACTTAATAATAACGGAACGAGTTTAATTAATCGGGAGTTTTTAAGTATTGTTGGTTTACCAAATAGTCATCAATATGTTGATGCTTGTTATGATTTTAACGGATCTGAAGCTATTGGATTAAAATCAGTATCACTATCTCCTTCAGAATCTTTGGCAAATCCTGCTCAAAAAAGAGGAACCGTATTAAATTTTTCTAATAATGGGTTTATGGGCTTTTATTTGGGCACAAGTTCTTATGAAATTATGTCAATAACTGCAAATAGATTGGTTGTTAGAACTGTTCAAGAAGCTTTTACACCAGATGGAGCTCCTCACTCATCTGCTTGGTATCATATTTTTACAACTATTCAACCAACTCAAGACACTACTGATTATACAAATCTTATATTTTCAGATGAATTCTCAACTGACGGCGCTCCAGACTCTAATAAATGGGGTTATGATTTAGGCGCTGGTGGATGGGGTAATGGGGAACTTCAAAATTATACAAACAGCCCAAATAATGCAGTTGTACAAGGTGGAAATCTCGTGATTACTGCAATTAAAACTGGAAGTTCTTATACTTCTGCTAGATTAAAATCTGAAAACAAATTGAATGGAGAATTCAAATATGGTAAAGTTGAGTTTAATGCAAAATTACCAGCAGGTGCAGGAACTTGGCCAGCATTATGGATGTTAGGACAAAATTATGCAACAAACACTTGGCCAGCTTGCGGTGAAATTGATATTATGGAGCAAAAAGGATATTTACCAAACATTATTTATGGAACAGTTCATTATACTGGACATTCTGGTGGTGGTGGTATTTCATCTCAGACTTCAGTTTCTAATACGGCAACAACTTTCCACAAATACAAAGTAATTTGGAGTCCTCAATCAATTCGTTTTTATGTAGATAATGTATTGTTTCATTCTATAATAAATACAAATTCATTGCCATTCAATAGTGACTTCTTCTTGATTATGAATGTTGCAATGGGAGGAACTTTTGGAGGAACTGTTGATCCAGCCTTCACTCAAGCTTCAATGTTAGTTGACTACGTAAGAGTTTACCAATAAATACTAAGATATATAACAACAAGAAGTTCCTCATTTACTTCTTGTTGTTTTTTATGAATAATTGAATTTCATTAAATGAAAAACCTACTAAAATATGGAATTGTACTGACAACTTTATTGGTATTAAGTTGTACGACTTCCAAGCCAATAATAACTTCTGAATACAAATCAAATCCACTTGATAGTAAAGTTGATTCTATTTTGAAACTAATGACGTTAGAAGAAAAAGTAGGACAACTAAATCAATATAATGGTTTTTGGGATATCACAGGACCAACACCAAAGGACGGACAAGCTGCCAAAAAATATGCTGATTTAAAAAATGGATTAGTAGGTTCAATGCTGAATGTTAAAGGGGTGAAAGATGTTCGTGCAATTCAGAAAATTGCTGTCGAACAAACGCGCCTTGGAATTCCATTGCTTTTTGGTTTTGATGTTATTCACGGATATAAAACAATTAGCCCGATTCCATTGGCGGAAGCCGCAAGTTGGGATTTGGATGCCATCAAAAAATCTGCTGCAATGGCTGCTGAAGAAGCTTCGTCTGTTGGGATAAATTGGACTTTTGCGCCAATGGTTGACATCGCAAGAGACGCAAGATGGGGACGAGTTATGGAAGGTTCTGGCGAAGACTCATTTTTGGGAAGTAAAATTGCCGTGGCTCGTGTTCAAGGTTTTCAAGGTGATAATTTCAATTCTAATACTTCTATTTTAGCTTGTGCCAAACATTTTGCTGGTTATGCTTTTGCAGAATCGGGACGTGATTATAATACGGTTGATATAAGTGAATCTACTTTACAAAATACTATTTTTCCACCATTCAAGGCTACTGTCGATGCTGGTGTTCGAACTTTTATGAATTCTTTTAATGAATTAAATGGTATTCCGGCAACTGGAAATTCGTATTTGCAAAGACAAATCCTTAAAGGCGATTGGAATTTTAAAGGTTTTGTAGTTTCAGATTGGGGTTCAATAGGGGAAATGATTAACCACGGTTTTGCTAAAGATAGCAAACAAGCTACTGAAATTGCTATAAATGCAGGTTCGGACATGGATATGGAATCCAATGCCTATGTTGAAAACTTAGCCAATTTAGTTAGAGAAGGTAAAGTAAAGGAAAGCCTTATTGATGACGCTGCAAAAAGAGTTCTGAGAGTTAAATTTGAATTGGGACTTTTTAAAAATCCATATAAATATTGTGATGAAGCTCGTGAAAAACAAACTGTTGGAAAACAAGAGTTTCAAGTGGATGTATTAGATATGGCCAAAAAGTCAATCGTATTATTGAAAAACGAAAAAGAACTTTTACCATTAAAAAAATCAGGTCAAAAAATTGGGTTAATTGGTGCTTTGGCAAATGACAAAACAAGTCCTTTGGGAAGTTGGAGAATTGCAGCTGATGATAACACCGCAGTTTCAGTTTTAGAAGGTTTACAAAAATACAAAGACAACCAACTTACTTATGCAAAAGGTGCCGATGTAACCATTGGAAGAACGCAATTTGTTTGGGAAACAAAAATAAATACCACAGATAAATCAGGATTTGCGGAAGCAATTGCCCTTGCAAAACAAGTGGATGTTATTGTTATGGTTTTGGGAGAACACGGTTTGCAAACAGGCGAGGGCAGAAGCAGATCTGAAATAGGTTTGCCTGGAGTGCAACAAGAATTATTGGAAGTAATATTTAATGTAAATCCTAATATTGTTTTGGTTTTGAATAATGGTCGTCCATTGACAATTCCTTGGGCAGATGCTCACATTCCTGCCATTGTAGAGGCTTGGCATTTGGGAACTCAAAGTGGAAATGCAATCGCTCAAGTCCTTTACGGCGATTATAATCCAAGTGGAAAACTGCCAATGACTTTTCCAAGAACTATCGGGCAAGTACCAATTTATTACAATTATAAAAACACAGGAAGACCAACAATGAACGAGCCAGAAAGCGTTTTTTGGTCTCATTATGGTGATGAAAAAAACACACCTTTATATCCTTTTGGATATGGTTTGAGTTATTCTAAATTTGAATATTCTAACTTGAAACTTAGTAACAATTCATTTTCTAAAAATGGCGAAATACAAGTTTCTGTAACACTCAAAAATTCAGGAAAAGTAGCTGGTAAAGAAGTGGTTCAACTATATATTCGGGATTTAATTGGAAGTATTACAAGACCAGTTAAGGAATTAAAAGGATTTGAAATGGTTGAATTACAACCTAATGAGTCTAAAACAGTAAAGTTTACAATCAACGAAAAAACAATAGAATTTTTCACTGCCAATTCAAAATGGGAAGCAGAACCGGGAGATTTTAAAGTATTCGTAGGTGGAAGTTCAGCAACAACATTGGAAAGCGGTTTCCAATATTTAAAATAAATAATAAAATGAAAAAGTACTTTTTACTTGTATTCATCTGTAGTAATTTCAGTTTTGCTCAAGCTTTAAAACGTACTTTAGTTTGGGAGGAAAATTTCAATGCCAAAACGCTTGATAGTTCTGTTTGGAATTTTGATGTGGGAAATGGATGTCCTGATTTATGTGGCTGGGGAAATAACGAACGCCAAATTTATACCGACAAAAACCATACTTTAGTAGATGGGAATTTAGTTATTCAAGCAAAATTAGAATCGGATACATTCACTTCAACAAAAATCAATACAAAGGGTAAAAAACAGTTTCAATACGGACGTTTTGAAGCAAGGGCAAAATTGCCTGTTGGTCAAGGTCTCTGGCCTGCTTTTTGGATGTTAGGTTCTAATATTTCTAATATTGGTTGGCCAAAATGTGGCGAAATTGATATTTTGGAATATGTAGGAAGAGAACCGCACTTGGTTTTCACTTCATTGCACACACAAGACAGCCACGGTGAAACTATCAATACCAAGAAAACCAAATTTGAGAATATCGAAGATGGTTATCATATTTATGCAATGGATTGGACTAAAGACAAAATTGAATTTTTTGTAGATGATATTTCGGTATATACTTTTCAACCAACGCTTAAAAACGAAGATATTTGGCCTTTTAACCAACCGTTTTATATAATTGTCAACTTGGCCGTTGGTGGTAATTTTGGAGGTCCTGAAGTTGATAAAAAGGTATTTCCTCAAGACTTCAAGATTGATTATATTAAAGTCTATCAATAACACTACTAATTAATTTATTGTAGCTATTTCACCTGATTTATAAACTGAATTTTATGCTGTATTGAACCCGTTTTTCATGTTTTATTGTATTAAATATGTTAAATTTTCAATTTAGATTTGTTTTATAAATTAATTTTATGCTATATTTGGTAATAATTTAATTGTAATTTAACATTCGCCTATAACAGAAAACTACTTTTTAGAGATAATTCTCATATTTATTTAACAACTAAAAGGTATTTTTATGGCTAATGTACAAACCCCAGACGCACTATTGGTTAAAAATTACATAGCAGGTGATGAAAACGCCTTGACTATCTTAATTAACAGACACCAATCTAAGATTTACGGTTTTATCTATTCCAAATTATCGGATAGAGATATTTCAGATGATATATTTCAGGATACTTTCATTAAAGTTATTAAAACCCTGAAATCTAATTCCTATAACGAAGAAGGAAAATTTTTACCTTGGGTAATGCGAATTTCTCAT
>CANINJ010000018.1 GCA_947468985.1 Bacteroidota bacterium | reverse complement strand
GGTGGAATAGTTACTTTTTCACCAAATACTCCAGCAGGAATTTCATGGTCAATTGTATCTAATGTATTAACAATTTCAGGAGCTTCGAATACCATTGGAACTTTCACTTATACTGTTCAATCTTTTGGATTATGTGGACAAACAACAGTATCTGGAACTCTTACTATAAATGATAATGTAGCTGTAGCATTGGTTTCAGGAAATCCTTCACCAACAGTTTGTTCAGGAACTTCTTTTGCAACGCCAATACAATATAGTATTGCATCTACAACAGCAACAATTATTCTTTCTGGCGCATTGCCAACAGGTGTAACTTTTAATCCTATAACTGGAATAATTTCTGGAACACCAACGCAAAGTGGTTCGTTTCCATACACTATTACCTCTTCTACAGGATGTGGAAATGTACTTTCAGGAGTGATAACTGTTAATCCATTACAAACAATTTCGTATGTGTCTGGAAATACAAATCAAGTAGCATGTCAATATTCTTCGATAGATCCTATAAACTTTATAGTATCTGCAGGAGTAAATGCCATAACTATTTCTCCAGCTTTACCAGCAGGAATATCGTATATTATAAGCGGTGGAATTTTAACAATTTCAGGAACACCAACATCAGCTACGAGTTTGGCTCAGAATTTTACGATTACAACGCAAGGAACTTGTGGGCCTCAAGCTATCTATAGCGTGACATTTGATATTAGACCAGAAGCAACTATTACTTTAATAAGTGGTTCAGGAGCAATCAATCAAGCAGTTTGCCAAAGTTCAGCAATTGTTCCAATAAGGTTTACAATAGGAGGTGGGGCATCAGGAATTGTTATTCCAACATTGCCTGCAGGTTTAACCTTGACTTTAGATCCATTGACAGGAATTTATACCATTCAAGGAAATCCATTAGTGAATGGAATATTTAATTTCCCAATCACTACAACAGGATGTCCAAAAACGATATTTATTACTATATCGAATGTAAATTCTGCTGTTGGAATAACGCTAACTTCAGCTCATGGAACGGATAATCAAACGTTATGTCAGACTAATTTCAATTCGCCAATTGTACCAATAGTTTATACAATTATTGGGGCAACGAGTGTGAATATCCCTAATCTGCCTGTAGGAGTTATTTATGTTTTCTCGCCAACAACAGGGCAGTTGATTATTTCAGGAACTCCATTGCAAGCGGGAATATTCAATTATACAATTACGTCTTTACCTTGTTCGATTGTAAAAGCGGGAGTGATAAGAGTTTCAACTCCAATGTTTATTACGAATGAAGTAGTTACCAATGTTTCTTGTAGCAGTAATAATGATGGTGCTATTTCAGTAACTATTGTTGGTGGCGTTTCATTCAATGGATTGTATGCCGTTCATTGGTCAGGGCCAAATGGATTCCAACAAAATCAAACTACAATTACAGGACTTCAAGCTGGGGATTATGTACTTACAGGAACAGACGCTATTGGATGTCCAATCCCTACAATGACATATACCGTTTTACCTGCACAGCCAATTAATATTGCTTTACAATCTTCAACAAATGTAAGTTGTAACGGAATTTTAGGATGTGCTAATTTTAATATCACAGGTGGAAGTGGAATCTATACTTCATTTACATTACAATATTTAGATCCATCGTCACAAACATTAGTGACAATTATGCCTGCAAATAATAACTATTTTAATATTTGCAATCTAAATGCTGGTTTATATTATTTAACAGTAAAAGACAGTAAAAACTGTTCAACAGCTCCATATTTATTCACTATTTATGATTATAGTTCGTTGTCAATTGAGTCTATTACTTTGGATGATAGTTTATGTCAAGATACACCAGGGAAAATTAGAGTTATAGTGAACAGCCTTGATCCGAACTTGACATTCTACTACAACAGCGTTCTAGTTCCTTTTGTAGCTTTAGGTAATAATACGTATGAAGTGTCAATAGATAATCCAACGGTGCCAAATGGAATCATTAAAGTTAAAAACGGTCAAGATTGTTGGGTAACCGAAACGGTTTCTACAGCTATAATTACACCAGATTTCTCATTTACTTCTAATGATTTCCAAAGTTTTGGATACTATTCTGTAAATGGAAGTGTGCAGTTTACAAACCTTGTAAATATGAGCAGTATTCCTGCAGAATACGATTATATAGTTTGGGATTTTGGTGACAATACACCATTTAAAGTGTTCTATAACCCAGCAGATTTATTGCCAAATGCAGCTGGTGAAAATTTCGAAACTGTTTTCCATACCTACACAACAAATGGAATTTACCAAATTACTTTAACAGTCTATAACCAATTTGGTTGCTTTAGAACAGTAACAAAAACAATAATTATAGGCAGTGGAGCGACAATGATGTTGCCAACGATTTTTACACCTAATAATGATGGAATTAATGATTTGTTCCGACCATCGTTAATTGGGTTAAAAGATGTAGCGATGTATATTTATGATGATTGGGGCAATTTAGTTTACGAAGTTTCATCTGAAGTCTCGTTGCTAACCGCTGATTGGGGTTGGAATGGAATTGAAAAAGGACAAACTGAACCAAGAAATAATGATTATAGATATTATATAATAGCGACCACAATTAATGACAAAAAGTTAGAGAAAGAAGGTAGATTCTTACTTGTAAAATAAAAAATTATGAAAAATAACAATAACTATATCCTATTGATGTTACTGATTTCGGCTTCTATTTTTGGTCAGGATTATATCTTTAAAAACCAAAACAAAGTAATGGGGTCAATGAATCCAAGTTTTTATGGATTCGGCGATACTTCAAAAGCGGGATTAATTTATAGTACTGAAGGTTTTAATGCAAAGAGCAAAATCGACAATAAATTTGGTTTTGCAAATGTTTACTTTGATGAAAGTGAGTTTTCATTAGCATTTGATGCTAATTTATTACAAATTGATTTGTTGGGGTATTCTGCTTCATCAGCCAATTTACACTATATCTATAAAACTACTTTAACCAACGAATGGGTTTTTAATCCTTCTGTTTCTGTAGGTTTTGGAAGTAGGAAAATAGATTTTAGTTCTAATGTGTTTGAAGATCAAATTCATGTATTGACTGGGGTTATTGCCGGCGTTTCAAATGACCCAATCAACAATTCAAATAATGTGAATTTTCTTGATATAGGTGCAGGTCTATCTTTTCATAATAGCAAAAATTTGTTTTTTGGAATGAATTTGAAACACATTAACAGACCAGAAACCTCTTTTAATAGCGAAGTTTCCAATAAAAAAGACATGTTTATGTCAGTTCAAGCAGGCTATGAATACGATATGAATCCTTACACTCAAGGAATGCTCCCAGATTATTCCTATTTATTCTTGTACAATACTTTTTCAAAACAAGGAGCTAAAACTCGATTTGATTTGTACCAAGAAGCTATCTTAGGAAATGTTTCTTTTGGAATAAACGAACATTTTAATAATTATAATGGATTTTCCGTTTCGCAATTCGGAACCTCTTTAAGCGTCTTTGTTGAAGAGATTGAGTTCGGTGTGAATTACTCTTTAGAAATGGGAACCAAAAATATTCCACGGGCAGCTTATAATACTTTTGAAATCTACGTTGTTTTTGACTTTAACCCTTTCAAGAAAAACAAAAGAGGAAACAATAGCAGGTTTTATGACATGTAAAATAATAACATAATAATAAAAAAAGGTTCAAACAATAGTGTTTGAACCTTTTTTTATGCTTTAAATCATACCTGTTAGTGTAGCACAATATTCCTGTGGCGGTTTTCCAACAATATCTTTAAAGCTTGTAAAAAAAGGATTATAGGATGAAAATCCCACTTCTTTTGCTAATGAATCAAATGTATTTGTTTTTAAATAATCAGCTTGTATTAAATGCAGAGCGTCTTCTATTCTAGCTATTTTTTTATAATCAGAAAATGAAATTTTAGAATGATATTTAAACAGATAAGCCATGTGGCTTTTTGGAATATTTAATTTCAACGCGAAGTCAGTTAATGAAAATTTAGAGTTTCTAAAATAATTGTTATCTGAAGTATTCTCTATTTCTTCAATATATTTTCCTATGTTTTGATTTATTATTGCGTTTAATTGTAAGTCTTGAACGTTTGTTATTTTAGCTTTTGAAATTACTTTCCAATGAGAAATTTTGGTGGTAATATAGTTTTTATTTTCCTTGCTTTTTTTGTTTAATAAGGAGTAACCATAAAGTATTTCTGGAGAGGATAAAATTTTAATGAAAATAACAACCCAAACAATTGAGGTCAGCCAAATTGCATATTGACCAGATATAAAGTCATCTAATTTTTTTTCTAAAAACAGTGATATTATAAGTCGAATTAAAATTAAGTTTAATGCTGTATACAAGTAGATTGACCATTTTTTAATTAATGAGTTTTGCTTTATTACAATTTCAAGAGAGCCCTTTTTGTGCCAAATATTTTTATTAAGTTTAAAAAATATTAAAATATCGTAAACAACAATATAAAGTATAAATATATATAATAAAATATAACGTCTATCTGAGTTAAAAACGAACTCTATAATAGAAAAACGACTTTCCAAAACAAACAGTGTCGGTAGGATAAAATGAAATAAATCTTTAACTACAAAGTTTTTTTGACTTGTTATCAGATTTTTAAAATACAAAAAGAAGAATGGTACTAGAAATATAAAAATTATATTATTATGGTGAATAATATAATTTAGATAGGAATTTATTACCAATTCATTAAGTCCAATTAATAACAATCTAAAAGACGAAAAGAATATAATTAGCGTAATATAAATATTTATAATTCTATTTGTTTTGTATCCAAATAGAATTATAAACAAAGTAATAAAACCTAAAAACCCAGTTAAAATAAGAAACAAATTTATAATCATAGTTTAATTTTATTAAAACAGATGAATATTTCGGTCAATATCTGTGAGAAAACAAATTTTTCACACGTAGTATTTACTTTGTATTATGAGCAAAAGTAACCTATTATTTAAATATTTTCATTATTTCATGTTACTAAAATGTAAATAGTAGCAATTAAATATTTTAGTTTCTTAATGTTTTTTGTTGCTGAATATGTCCTATATATTGTCTTTATAAATTTAGGTTTTATTTATTTCTTCTTACTAAAAAGGTAAAAGCTATTACTAATACGTATAAAAAAAGGCACTTGTAATTTAAACACATTGTTATTAATTGAATCATTTGTATCATTGTCATTAATTACCCTCAAATTAAATTATTTTGAAAATAGTTTTACTTTTATTTATAACCTTTACGGGTTATTCGCAAAGATTACATCATCAAATGCTTTCTTCACAAGGAACAACTTCACGTTCTTCTACCGGTATTATTGTAAGACAAACAATTGGTCAACAAAGTGCAATTGGAAATTACAGAGATTCTAATTTAATTGTCGGACAAGGTTTTCAACAAGGCAACAAAATGAAAACTGCAATTCCACAAGTTATTTCCGTTACAACAACCACTTATCCAAATCCTTTTGTTGACAGTGTTAATTTCCAATTTTCATCTCCTGTAACTGGTCCAATCAAAGTCGCATTATTTGACGTAATGGGAAGACTAGTTTATTATAAAGAAAAAGTATCTATAAATAATATAGTAACTATTGATAATCTTTCTTTTGCGCAGGGAGAATATTTTGTTAAACTAACTGCGAAAAATTATTCCTATTCCACTAATTTATTAAAATCAAAATGAGAAAAGTTTACCTACTACTGATCGCTTTTATGGTGCTTGCAAATTCCTATTCACAAGAAGTTTACTTTTTAACGGGGAGCAATTTCACAAAATATAATTTTAAGAGTTCTAATGAACCTATGGCAACCGCACTTCAAAGCGGAACGGGTTCTAACTATGAAATTGGATATTATTTCCCTCTAAATAGTGACGAATTTTCCTATTCTGCTGGAATTACGTTGAATGAATTCAATGCATTAGCGGGATCACCAGCGAATAACTATCAATGGAATACAAAATATCTTGGAGCTCAAAGTGCTTTTAATTATACGTATTCTGTGTCAAATGCATTTCAAATTGCTTTGAAAGGTGGGGTGAACCTTTCAAAAATTATTTACGGAAAGCAAAATATAAATGGAACTATTTACGATTTGATAAATCAAAAAGAATTTTCTGGGGCATTGTTCTGCTATTTTGCAGGATTACACGCCAATTATAAATTCAATGATTTAGGTTATTTAAGTTTAGGTTATGGTCTTTTAAATAGCATAAACACTTCAAACAGTACACAAGAAAAAGTATCATTTAACTCACAGCAAATTCAATTTGGTATCCATTTTAATATCAACAAAAAATAATAATTATGAAAAAGATAACTTTACTTTTACTATTACTTGTTTCGACAGTTTTTTATTCTCAAACAAGAGGAATTACCTACCAAGCAATTATTTATAATCCAAATGGAGAAGTAATTCCTGGATATAATAATACAAGTTCTCCATTGGCAAACAAAAATATTTGTTTGCAATTTTCTATTATTGATGCTGCTTCTCAAACAGAATATCAAGAAACTATAACGTATTTAACGGATGAATTTGGAATGGTAAATACCATTATTGGTTCAGGAAATCAGACGGGTGGTTATGCTGCATCATTTTCAGATATATTTTGGAGCCAAGCTCAAAAAAGCTTGAAAGTTACTTTGGACGTAAAAGGACTATGTACTAATTTTGTTGAAATAAGCAATCAAAATATAGAATCGGTTCCTTTTTCATTTTCAGCAACAAATGCAGAAAACGTAACTGGAGTTGTGCCAATTGAAAATGGAGGTACTAATGCCATTACTGTTTTAGGTGCAAAAACTAATTTAGGACTTGAAAATGTTGATAATACAAGAGATTTAGATAAGCCAATAAGTAATGATTCGCAAGCGGCACTAAATTTAAAAGAAAATTCAGTAAATAAATCTACTGATGTTACTTTGTCGGATAATACTAATACAAAATTTCCTACCGTATTAGCAGTAAAAACGTATGTTGATGCGCGTCAAAGTATACCTGGTCCACAAGGTTTGACAGGAGCTCAAGGACCACAAGGCGTTGCTGGAACTAATGGAACTAATGGCGCATCAGGACCGCAAGGTGCTATTGGGCTTCAAGGTATTCAAGGTATTCAAGGTGATATAGGTGTTGCAGGACCACAAGGTGTTGCAGGAACTAATGGAACTAATGGTGCAACAGGGCTTCAAGGACCAGCAGGAATTGACGGGACTAACGGAACCAACGGTATTGATGGTGCAGTTGGTCTTCAAGGTGTTGCAGGAACAAATGGAACTAATGGTGCAACAGGGCTTCAAGGTGATATAGGTGTTGCAGGTCCACAAGGTGTTGCAGGAACTAATGGTGCAACAGGGCTTCAAGGACCAGCAGGTATAGCTGGTAATGACGGAATTAATGGTCTTGATGGTGCAGTTGGTCCACAGGGACAACAAGGACCAGCAGGAATTAATGGTATCGATGGAAGTAACGCTACTGTTACTGTAGGGGCTATAAGTTCTTCTTCAAATTCAAATGGCGCTTCAGTAAATAATGCAGGCGAATTAAACTTAGCTCCAGCAGATGAAAATAATGTCGGTATTGTTACAACAGGAAACCAAATTTTTGGAGGAAATAAAACGTTCACAGGAAGAATAACAGGGAAAACAGCTTTTTTAAATGGAGGTGATGGAACTTTCGGAAATGCATTCTTAGTATCTAATAATGATTCTGGATTTTTAGCTAGCTATAATAGTTTAGGAACTATAAGAACAGGTTATCTTGGTTTCTCGAGTGGTAATTCAGTAGTTCTTAAGGCAGAAGAGACCAACTCATTGATACTTGGTGCTGGTAATCAAAACACGTTAACACTTGGAGCAGATCAAAAAGCTACATTTGCTGGTGGGGCAGTAATAAATGGTCAGACAGATATAAATGGTTCTCTATTTGCTACTAATGGAACATTTTCACAAAGAATAACAGGTAAAACAGCTTTTTTAAATGGAGGTGATGGAACTTTCGGTAACGCTTTCTTAGTATCTAATAATGATTCTGGATTTTTAGCTAGCTATAATAGTTTAGGAACTATAAGAACAGGTTATCTTGGTTTCTCAAGTGGTAATTCGGTAATTCTTAAGGCAGAAGAGACCAATTCATTAATACTTGGTGCTGGTAATCAAAACACGTTAACACTTGGTGCAAATCAAAATGCTGCATTTGCAGGAAATGTAACAGCAACCTCATTTATAAAATCAGGAGGAACATCCTCTCAATTCTTGAAAGCAGATGGTACTGTAGATAGTACTACTTATTTAACAACTGCAGGAACTGCAACTAATGTTTCAGGTGTTGTTGATGTAGTCAACGGAGGAACAGGTTCGTCAACTCAAAACTTTGTTGATTTAACAACTAATCAAAATATTTCGGGTACTAAAAATTTTAGTTCAAATGCAACATTTAATGGTCAAACTATAGGTAAAGGAAATGCTTCTGGTGGTGAAAACCTTGCTGTTGGTGCAGGAGCAATGAATGGAGTTAGCACAGGTGTAAGAAATACAGCTTTGGGTGGGGGTTCAATGTTGCAATATGTAGGAACAGGCTTTGATAATAATACGAGTGTGGGTTATAATAATATGATTGGTCTAACTACCGGTTCAGCAAATACATCTGTTGGAGGTGAAACGATGTTTGCAGTTGGATCTGCATCAAATAACACGGCTATTGGAAATCATACTTTAATGAATGCCTCAACTAATTATAACACCGCCTTAGGGGCAAATGCTGGGAATACCGTTAGTACAGGTTCTCAAAATACTTTATTAGGTTTTGGAGCAGATGTTTTGACGGGAAGCTTATATAATGCCACTGCCTTAGGTTATGGTTCAAACGTTGCAACAAATAATACCATCCAATTAGGAAATACAAGTGTATCTAATGTTAATACCAGTGGTTTCTATTCAGGTTCAGGATTCAAAACTCCAACGGGTACTCCTTCTCAATTCTTGAAAGCAGATGGTACTGTAGATAGTACTACTTATTTAACAACTGCAGGAACTGCAACTAATGTTTCAGGAGTTGTTGCTATTGCCAATGGCGGAACAGGAGCAACAACAGCTGTAGATGCTTTAACTAATTTAGGTGGTGCGCCAATTGCTTCGCCTACTTTAACAGGTGTTCCACTTGCGCCAACGCCAATAAATACTACTAATACCACTCAAATTGCTACTACGGCTTTTATACAAGATTTATTATTAAATTCCCCATCAGCCCCTTCATCTTCGGCGCTTAGTGGAGCGATTTGGACATCGGCTACAACAGGAACTTTAAATGGAATAGGATTTACAGTAGGGGGGTATACAATGACAAATAATCCCCCAAACCTATTGAATCAAAATTATAGTTCATCAGATTATTCTTCAAGTCCATTGAGTGCTTCTCAACAAACTTCTTATTTTATGTCAGGTAGTAGTTGGACAGTTACTTTTAATTCTCCAATTTCCAATTTAAAATTATATGTTTATTGGAGAGGTCCAGGAGGAATGGGCGGTTCTAGTTTTTATCAATTTGATCAATCTTTTTCAATTGCAACTGGATCAACTGGGATGACAAGTTCAGGAAATAATTTAAATGTTACTGGTTGGGGTAAAGGTATCCTTGAATTTTCAGGACCAATAACGTCACTAACATTATCAGCAGATGGAACAAGTTGTTGTTCTGGTCATACTATTACTTTTGCTAGTGGTGGTGGTGGAAATGCTTCTGCCTCTGGAACAGGGGAAGTAGTTAGAATAGATTCTCCAAACTTTACAGGAACACCAACAGCACCAACAGCAGCAGCGGGAACAAACACAACCCAACTAGCAACTACTGCTTTTGTTACAGCAGCTTTGGCTACTTCCACTTCAAACTTTGTAGATTTAACTACTGATCAAAATATTTCGGGTTATAAAGGCTTTACCAATAATTTACATGTACAAGGAATAGGAATTGGTAAAGGCGATGGTTTTCAAAGTACAGTTTTTGGATACAACGCTTCGGCAGGAGACGATTCAACGGCAATTGGATTTTTTGCTTTAGATGGAAATAGTGGAACAACCAATACTGTTATAGGAACAAATGCACTGCGTAATTCGAGTTCAACTTCCTATATTACAGCAGTGGGTGTTAATGCTGGAGCTAATAGCAATACTGGTAACTATAATACATTTATAGGATATGCTGCTTCTGTCCCAAATGCAAGTGTTATTTCAAATGCTACTGCTATTGGAGCAGGAGCTATTGTTACGACAGACAACACCATTCAACTAGGTAATAGTGCTATTACAAACGTTAAAACAAACGGTACAATTACCGCAGGAAACTTAACTTATCCTAATACAGATGGAACAGCAAACCAAGTATTAACTACTAACGGTAGTGGTATTGCCTCTTGGACTAATCCTACTTCTATTTCAATTGGATCTATTGGAGGAAGTTCAAATGCAAATGGTGCTTCTATAGCCAATGGCGAATTAAACTTAACTCCAGCCGATGCAACTAATGGGGGTGTCGTTACAACAGGTAACCAAGCTTTTACAGGAGATAAAACATTTAATAATGCAGTTGCAATTGGAGGAACTTCTTCTACGACTTCTGCAATTGTTGAAGTAACTTCAACTACTCAAGGATTCTTACCTCCACGTATGACTTCAGCTCAAAGAGATGCAATAGTATCGCCAACTAAAGGATTGATAATAATGTGTACAGATTGTGGTGCAGGTGAGTTAGAAGTTTATAACGGAAGCTGGAAAAATATTTCAGGGACCGATCCTTCTGCAACAATAACACTTCCAACAATTGGCAGTAGTTATGAAGGAGGATTAGTTGGATATATATTAACCCCTTCAGATCCTGGTTATGAAGCAGGAAAAATTAAAGGTTTGATTGTAACTCCGGCTGATATAGTTGCTGCAACAGGAATTAGATATGATGCTGGAACAGCTATTGCGGGTATTAATAATAGTGGAACTACAATTGGAACAGGATTAGCCAATACAACAGCTTCTTACAATACCTATGGAAGTGTGAGTAGATCGGTTCCTAAAATAGCAATGGATTATAGTGTTGTTGAAAATGGAATCACATATGATGATTGGTACGTACCTTCTCGGGATGAATTATTGAAAATCCATGCTAATAAGGCTTCACTTGGAAGTTTTCCTTCTCCACGTGGTTATTGGACTTCAACTTATTGGACAAATAGTCAGGCCATTACTATAGTTATTTTTTCTGATACAAGAGGGTATTATGGTGGAGATGGAACAGATGACGGAAGGGACAGATTAAGATTAGTAAGATCTTTTACAATTGCTCCAGTAACCACAATATCAATTGCTAACGGAGGAACAGGTTCATCAACTCAAAACTTTGTAGATTTAACCGAGGGTCAAACTATTTCGGGTAATAAAACTTTTATTTCTGATTTAAACGTAAACGGAATAACTATAGGTAATGGTGCTGGAAATGATAATTCAAATACAGCAATCGGATATGGTACACTTAGAGGGAATACCGGTTTTAATAATACAAGTATTGGTGCAGAGTCTCAGTTTGCTGCTGCTGGTATGTCAGGAAATGAAAATACTTCTGTGGGTTCGGCTTCACTTAGTTATAACCAATCAGGGAACTCCAATACGGCACTAGGATATATGTCTTTGTTTTATAATGAAAATTCTAATAATACAGCCATTGGTAAACGTGCTTTATTTGCTAATCAAAGCGGTTCTAATAATACAGCAATTGGTAATAACGCTTTATATTATAACAATAATGGAAGTGGTTCTAATAATACAGCCATCGGGAATGGATCAGATGTATATAATATAAATAATCCTACCGCTGCTATAGGTAATGCTACTGCAATAGGTAATGGAGCCATTGTTGATGCAAGTAATAAAGTACAAGTAGGTAATTTGTATGTAACAGCAGTTCAATTAGGAACTGGAACAAATGTTACTCTTGAAACCGGTGCGATCAAACTTACAGGAGGTTCGCCTGCTATTGGTAAAGTATTAACTTCTGATGCTAATGGCTTGGCTAGTTGGGAAACGCCTTCAGGCGGGGGTGGATCAGCTGTAAGAGAAGTGTCTGACGAATGTGGTGTTGCTTTAATGGCATCTTTTATTGATGGGGCAACTCAATTTACATTAACGCAAACACCATCAAATAATAGTAAAGTAAAAATGTTTATAAATGGAGTCAGAATCAGCAATACCGCATATTCTTTAAGTGGGAATATTGTAACTTATGTTCCAGCTAATAATGGACTTCTTGCCTTACTCGCTACTGATAGGTTGCAGTTTGATTATTTTTATTAAACAAAAAAACATATAAAATTGAATTTTAATTGTGGAATAAACGAAATATAAGATGATCAAAAACTGTTTAAAATATATATTGCTTTTGTTTTTAATTTTCCATAATGCATATGGGCAGGCACCTCCTGGTTTTAGTCTTATAGCCTATGAAGGATTTGACTATCCAAATAATACAGATATAGCTAATCAAAGTGGAGGATCAGGTTGGTCTGGAAATTGGGAAGCGGGTTTTTATGGAGGTAGCACAATGATTGTCAATTCTCCTGGACTTTCATATACTGGTTTAAATGTTAAAGGGAATAAACTTGAATGGGGAGGATCTGGGCAATATCAGCCACATTCTGTTAGAAGAGCAATAAATAACCCAAATTCTGGCATTGTATATATACAATTTATCTCTGATTTTAATTCGTCTAGTGGCGGAACAGACAGGCTTGACCTTAATTTAGCAGGGACAACTCTAGCTACTTTTGGAGGTAATAATCCACAACAAAAAATGAGTATTTTGGCAGGAGGATTAATAATTAATTCCACATATTCAGTACTTGATCTTAGTTTAGTAATTATTCAAATTGATTATAATAACAACACTACTAAAATGTGGGTTAAACCAACATTGTCTACTTTTGATTACTCAAATCCTGGAATTCCAGATGCTATTTATAATAATTCTATAGCTTTTGATTCTATCTCTTTAACATTTAGATCAGGCGGTCAAATTGATGAAATAGCAGTTTTTAAGAAAAAAACTTTTCTTACTAGCAACGGAAAAATTGCTAATAGCG